>JACIWU010000023.1:0-19788 GCA_014360805.1 Chloroflexota bacterium | reverse complement strand
CAATGGACACCACCGCGCAACGCGCCGGTTCCGCCCCAGCAGCCACGACCAGGGCTCCCAGGGCGCGGGGATCGCGTTCGGACAGGAGAAGCCGCACCGGCTCTTCGCTCATCGTCCGCCCTCCGCGGGGATAGCCAGGTCCCGGACGAGGTCGTTCCAGGCAACGCCGTCTGTGGGGACGATCTCCCGCTCCACCGGCTGAAGGGCGAGGTGAATCGTGCCCTTGGCATTCAGCAGCGCCAGGAGTTCCACAGGGCTCGCCGAGAGCGTTGGGGTAACCGGTTGGGTCCCGCCCTGTGCCTTGCCCTTGGGCGAATCCACGGGCAGGAGCGCGATGACGGTCGGCGTGACCGGAGCGGCCAGCACGATCACCGACGAGGCCTGGGCCGACGTCGCGGTGCGGACAGGAGCCAGCGCCATGGAGCCAGATGGTTCCACCTGGGCCTCCTCGTACCGGAACGATTGCGGCACCAGCACCACTTGCAGGTCGTGCAGGACGATGCGAGACAGCGTGCCGGGGCCGTCGGTTGAGGCATATCCCAGCGTCTGGCTGTCCACCACTGCCACCGCCTCCACCCGGTCGCCTGCCCGCAGGATGCCCGCCAGGCCCGTTGCCTGATCCACCCGTACCGCAACAGCCCGCCAATCGGGAGGCAGCGTCGCAGCGATGCCAGAGATCGCCCGGTCTCCTACCACCGAGCGCGTGATCTGCTCGCCCGGGAGGCGCGGCGCAGAGAGCACCTGCCCCACGGCGTCGGCAGGGTCCGTGAGGGCATCCTCCAGGACGGCGGAGGCATGGATGCGCTTGAGGGCCACGTCTTCCGCAGTCAGGCGCGCCCCTGCAGGGAGGCCTCGGCCTGCGACGACGACGTCGGCGGTGCGAGAAATGCCGGACAGAAAAGCCAACACGACAGCGAAGGTGATCAATCCCAGGACTCCGATTCCAACCAGTGGCAGCGCGCCTTTGCGGACTTTCATCCCATCCTCCCGATCCAGTTTGAGGGCAAACAAAAACGGCAGAGGTCAAGGAGCCGCCTGGACTCCTGTCCTTGCCGTCACAGGTTGCGGGGAAACCCATGTTGTCCCCGCGCCAAGGTATTCAGTTACGAGGAGAGCATAGCACAAGTTTGGTGCGGTGTCAAATTGGGTGTGAGGATTCTTATGTTAACCGGCAAATGCGCTTGACAGGAGGAGAGGAATATGCTATAAGGGCGGCAGAGCATTCTTGTTGAACCAGCACGGGCATTTCCGGACGAGTGCGAAATCTGCTGGCGTTACGCACGTGGCATGGAGCATAGCATATGAGACACAGAACAACCATTCTCAGTTTGCTGCTGGCAACAGGTCTACTTCTGTTCAGTTTCGTGCTGTTGAATACACAGACACAAGATCCAGCGTCAGCTAGCGAGATTGCTGCGCCCAACATGGTACCCGGCACATCAGAGCAACAGTTACCAGTAAACAGCATTGCTGAAACCGACCGCA
Organism: Chloroflexota bacterium; assembly: GCA_014360805.1. Taxonomy (NCBI): domain Bacteria; kingdom Bacillati; phylum Chloroflexota; species Chloroflexota bacterium. The sequence goes on along the minus strand of JACIWU010000023.1, from coordinate 18,303 downwards.
CCCGCTTTGTGCCAGGACAAATGCTGGTCAAGTTCCGCCCTGGAGTTGAGCTGCAGGCATCGAGCGGAAAGGTGCAGGCGAATGACGCAGAACTCTCCGCGGTCCTGCGGCAAGTTGACGCAATCTCGGTCCAGCGTGTCTTTCCCGACTTCGCACCTTCAGGTGACGCATTGCAGAAGCTACCAGCATCTGCCTATGCGGCCCTCCACAGCGTCTACCTTCTCACGCTACGTCCGAGTGTCAACGTGTTGGACGCTGTCGAGATTCTGAACCGCGACCCGCGTGTCGTGTACGCTGAACCGGACTACATCGCCTATGCGATTCAGGAGCCCCCCAATGATCCCTACGAGCCAAACGATAGCTTCTCTCAGGCATATACAATCACCGCGAGCACCGTCTATCAAGCGTACATCAGCACTGATACAGACGCAGATTTCTTCAAGGTCGATGTAGAGACCAACTACTCGCGCATTCAGGTTGATCTCACTGACCTTCCTGCCGACTACGATCTCTTCCTTTATGACCCTAGCGAGGCTGAAGTCGCGTCCAGTAGGTATGCTGGTCTGGCAGATGAGACCATTGACTACAGCGCGGCTGCCGTGACTGGCTACTTCTATGTTCGGGTGGTCGGATACAACCACGCCTACGATGCGTACACCCCGTACTCGCTTCTTATCACAATCACCGAGCCAACGCCCACTCCGACACCCACGGAGACACCGACTGAGACGCCCACGCGCACGCCCACAGACACACCCACTGAGACACCAACCAATACGCCGACCGATACACCAACGGCAACACCGACCAACACACCAACGCCCACACCAACCCTGACTCCCACTAACACACCCACCGTCACACCTACTCCCTACGTCTCCGACCCTCTGTATAGACAGCAATGGAACCTTGCGAAGGTGCACATTGAGGACGCGTGGGATGCACATGGCGGGAGCCCATTGGTCATCATCGCTATTGTTGATTCAGGGGTTGATCTCTCCCACACCGATCTGATGTCCAATCTGTGGACGAACCCTGGCGAGATCCCCAACAATGGCGTAGACGACGACAACAATGGCTATGTGGACGATGTCAACGGCTGGAACTTCGTGTCGGACACCGAGGACGTGTCCGACTGGAGCGGACACGGTTCGCTCGTTGCGGGGGTGGCCGCGGCGCGAAGGGACAATGGCATTGGCATCGCTGGCGTCTGCGGTAGCTGCAGGATTATGCCAGTGAAAGTGATGCAGCCCTCTGGGGCTGCCAACTACTCTGACATCGCCGCCGGCGTGATCTATGCTGCAAACAAGGGGGCCAGGATCATAAACATCTCCCTGGGCGGCTACTCTTTCTCCAATGTCCTGCGAGACGCGGTGGACTATGCCGAGAGCCTGGGGGCAGTCGTCGTGGGCGGGGCAGGCAACGACAGCACCAGCGCTCCGTTCTACCCTGCCGCGTACGCCAACGCACTCGCAGTTGCCGGCACCACCAATGCGGACACGCGCTCCTCCTTTTCGAACTACGGGACGTGGGTGGACATCTCTGCACCCGATGAGGACATCTTGACGACCGCCCTTGGTGGTGACTATTCCAATACCTCTGGCACTTCCGTGGGCGCCCCCCTGGTGTCAGGGCTGGTCGGGCTATTGCTGTCCATGCATCCTGACTGGACACCGGCCATGGTCCGCTCGCAGCTGACTCACACTGCAGACCCGATTGACACGCTGAACCCGGGCTACGAAGGGGAGCTGGGGAGTGGGCGGGCCAATGCCGGCAGAATGATTCTGCCGCCTAGCCCAATTCTGGTGTATGCAGGGTACAGCGCGAATGGCACGTCCAACGGGCACCCGGACTTTGGCACCTCGTCTAGCCTTGAGGTCTCGGTGCGCAATGACTGGGCGGATACGGAGGGCGTGATCGGTACGCTCACCACAGACGACCCTTACGTCGCTGTTGTGAACGGCTCGGCCGATTTCGGGAGCATCCTATCAGGCCAAACGGTCGCGAATGGCACTCCCTTCACGATCACGATTGCCGCAGGTGCGGGCTACAACCATTCCATACCATTCTCTCTGGCGCTTGCTGCCAATGGCGGGTATACCACCACACTGACCTTCACAGTGACCACACGAAGCAGCGAGCAGCTGGTTTCCGGGACAATTGCCACTGACACGATTTGGACAAGCGACAAGGTTTATGTAGTCAACGGCAACGTTGGCATTGCTCCAGGGTTCACGCTCACGATTCAGCCAGGAACTGAGGTGAAGTTCAATGGTAACTATGCGCTGAATGTAGGAGGCACGCTGGTCGCGGACGGCTCAGCGGAGCAGCCCATCGTCTTCATGCCCTATTCCTCCGAAGGCTCGTGGAGCCGAATCTATTTCGATGATCCGAGTGCCGATGCTGTCTCAGATGGGGCTGGCGTCTATCAATCCGGAAGCATTCTTCGTTGTGTACGAATACAGGGGGCTTCCAACGGCATAGAGTGCAGTGGCGCAACCCCCTACCTCGCATCTCTCACAACAGACGGGGGTGGCATCAACTGTACGTTGGGCAGCACCGCGTTTTGGCTATTAGACAGCGATGTCAAAGGTAGCGTATCTGCCACGGGAGCTGGACACGTCTGGCGCAGCACTATCAGCGATGGGAACCTGAGTCTAGGCTCTCTATCCAACGTGCTTACGAGCACCGTGGCCGGTACGATCAATCTCCGGGACGGTAGCCTGGTGAGCGGGACGAGCGCTGGCAGTGCGATCACCATCAGCGGCGGTGGTGTGGTGGAGAACAGCACGGCAGGTGGGACAGTCAGCCTGGGTAGCGGGTCGGTGGTGAACACGACGGTCACGAACGGCAACATCACTCTGGGCAGCGGTATGGTTAGCGACAGCTACGTGACGCGAGGCAGCATCGCCTTGACTTCGGGGATGGTGGTTTCCAACACGTTGCGGGGAGGTCGTGTAATCGCCGGAGATGGTAGCACACTGCAAGGCAACGATATTGAGCAGGCCCCAGGGGTAGGAATCCAGACGAGCGGCACCGTGACGGTAACTGCAAACCGAGTTGTAGGGAGTGCGGGAGCCGGAATGATTGTCTATGCCGGGTTAGTGCGGGGCAATCTAGTCGCTAACAACGACGGCGATGGGCTGCGCGTGGGGACGGCAACAGTGATCAGCAACACATTGACAGGCAACAAGGGCAATGCCCTCTACGTAGGCGCAGGCATACCTGTTCAGATTGAGGGGAACAATTTTGAGTTCAACACTGGTACGTATGATCTATACAACGACAACCCTTCTGGGCAGTACGTCGACGCGTCGAAGAATTGGTGGGGTACGACGGATGTAAGAGCCATTGGTACCCGGGTCTATGATTTCAACGTAGACTACACTAAGGGGCCAGTTACGTACACCCCAGTCCTGACCAGTCCTGTGGCCGACGCCCCGGCTTATGTGAGAGCCATCACCGTGACACCCGAGAGCCCGGTGGGTATTCAGACCGTGACGTTTGAAGTAGCATTCAGCCGAGACATGGACACAAGTCAGACTCCGACCGTGGGCTTCAATAGGAGCGGGCTAGGGATCGTGGATACTTTCGCAACGCAGATTGGTGGCTCACCCTGGAATGAAGGCGCTCTGGTCGTGGACGGAGACAGGGTATACCTTGGTACCTCTGATTACTGTCTGTGGCAGTGCAGTGAGCATGTCTGTCCGAGTTGGCTTCCGTCCGGTTGGGGAGTACTAGACCTTGACGGTTGGCACACACGCGCCACTGGCCGCTATGTCAGTGGGACAAAGGACATGTGTGGGAACATATACTTGGGAGATAATGCTGGCAATGTATTGAGGGTTAGCCCAGGTGGTACGGAATCGTACTTCCATGCCCCGAGCGTCCCGGCAGGCACACAACTTGGCTGGTGGGTCACTGACATGTGGTTTGATTCGGTCGGCAACACCTATGTTGAATCAACGCGGGTCGACCACACATGCTCCAAGACCGTAGATGTGCTGCTCACCAATGGGACCTGGGCGCCCTATACGGGGGCGCCCCTATCTGGCTCATGGTGGACACCGAACAGAGCTCCAAATGAGGACATGTGGGGAAACCTGTGGCATGTTGTGAAGAGCGACAGCGAGCCGTGGAAGCTGGTCGTCACGTACCGCCAGTTGCATGTGGACTATGCGGCAGACAAGAACTCCGCATGGCAAAGCCCGCGGCAGTACAGCGTATCGTACGACGTCACATCATTGATACCTCGGCGTACCTATGCGGCTGTCGTCTTTGGCGCTAGGACCCCCGACGGCATGGCAATCGCGCCCAACTCAACATACACCTTTACGGTGGACTACGCGGGCTCCATTGCCGACACCACACCCCCACCCGCCCCAGATGTTATGGCTTGGAACGACGGCACCAATATGATGCTAGGCGCCAGATGGTCTGTCACCGACCCAGACTCTGCAATTACACTGTACCGCTACGCCATCGGGACGACACCTGGAGGCACAGACGTTGTGAACTGGACCAACAGCAGCATGACCGAAACCATTCGGTCAGGGCTGAATCTGGTACCTGGGCAGTCCTACTACGTCTCCGTCCGAGCCCGCAACGAAGGTGGCTTGTGGAGCGAGGCAGGAGCAAGTAGTGGGGTCGTAGCGGGATACAACACTCAGGCAACCGTGCGCCTCTATCCTGGATGGAACCTGGTGTCTATTCCCGTGCGTCCGCCCAACACCGACGCCGCTGCTGTGCTGGCCTCCATCACCGGCCACTATGATATGGTATGGGCCTATGACGCCGCAAGCACGAGCAATCCCTGGAAGAAATACAATCCTGACGCGCCGCCTTACGCCAACACCCTGTCCAACATCACGGAGAGCATGGGCCTCTGGATTCATGCAACAGATGCAACTACCCTCACGCTGGTGGGACAGATACAGGCGTTATCCTCTATCCCACTCGTGACAGGATGGAATCTGGTCGGCTACGCAAGCACCCAGACAAGGCCGATCACGGAGGCGCTCACCAGTATCGCCGGGAAATATGTCCAGGTTTATGCCTACCATGCAGCCGATGCAGGTGACCCGTGGAAGCTGTATGATCCCGCAGCGCCACCACCTGTGAATGACTTGGCTATGCTAGAGCCAGGAAGGGGCTACTGGATCCAGGTATCTCAGCCTGGAAGGCTCGACATCACCAATCCATAGCATCGTGTCATGTGGGGGAAGGTCAGTAAGGGTTACCTTCCCCCACTATACACCCCACCGCCCCATCCCCCGGCACCGCCGCAGGCAGCGGGATCGTCTCCACCAGCATCGGCTCCACGTCCATTCCGTGTGTCCTCAGACCGTCGCGCAAACTCGGAGCGTCTCAGAATCAGGCGTCTCCATCTGTCTCTACATCGCCGAGGTACCGGACAAAAGGCAAGGTGGCAAGCCTGCGGGCCAGCCGCTCGTCCGCCGTAACGAAGACCGCCGCGCTATTCTCGGCCACAGCGGCAAAGACGGCATCGTAGACCGTTACGTCAAACTGACGAGCGATTTCCACTGCCCGACGCATGGTCGCCGCTGTGGGAGGAACCCACTCCATGCCCATGTCAAACAGGCTCCGTACGGCATCCCCCACCTGGAGGGTCGTGAGCTCATCCTTGTAGCGCAAAACGTTCGCCAACTCGTAGACCAGCAGCGCAGGTACAGAGATTTGGATGCGACCGTCCACGTAGGCGGAGCGCAAGGCCAATGCGTGGTCTGCCAGAATCTCGCCTTGCCGTAACCACTTGACGACCACCGACGTGTCAGGGACAACGTGCGCGTTCATCCGCGCGCCTCGCGCCACTTCGCGGACAAGTTCGCTCCGGCTCCGTTGCTCCTCCCGTGCCACGCGGTCCACCTCAGCAAGAAATTCGTCGGGAAACGAAAGCATGACTTTCTTTGCCATAGTACACTCCTTTTGCAGCACTATGTATAGCCAGATTATATCCAAATGGTGTATATTGTCAATAACTTGCCGTGTCCGAAAAGTGCACCCCGACGATGACCTGCGCCGCCCCGCGGGTGTTCCGTGGGCAGACGCTCTTCTTCCACGCAACAACTCGGACCTGCCACAGAACGTGCCGCTACGCGTAGTATGCGATGTCACTGGCCAGAGCGAAAGTGACGGAGGCTCCGTCGGGCCCCTTGTCGCCCATGGGCGTCCGGCCTATCCTGCTAATCTCATACTACTGGGGGACATGCACCCACGGGGGTGCGGCTACTCCGGCGACCTCATGAAGGAGTGCATCTCTGGCCCACCGCCCCATCCCCCGGCACCGCAGCCGGCATCGGGATCGTCTCCACCAGCATCGGCTCCACATCCTTCTTGTCCCGCGACAGCCCCAACAGCACCACAAACCGCCCCACCTCCAGCCGCGCGATGTGATTCGCCACCTGCACGTACCAGAACCCCTTCTCCGACCGCGCCAGCGCCGCCACGGCCAAATCCCTATCCCTCGGGTTCTTCAGCCGCCCGATGAACAGGTTGTTGCACGAACTCACGATCTCCGGCGGCAACTCCGACGGACTCTGCGCAATCACTCCCATCCACACCCCATACTTCCCCGCATCCCGAAACATGGTGGCATAGATGTCGCTGGTCATCCGCCGCCCGTTGTCCTCCCGCGCTCCTTCCCCCACGCCGGAGATGATCTTGTTCGCCTCTTCGTACACCAGGAACAACTTGCGCCCATCCGTCTGCCCGATGCTTTCCCGCGCGCGGAAGATGGCGTCGTTGTACAGATGCCACGAGATCAGCCCCAGAATCGCTGCCTTGCCGTACTCCGGCATCGTCCCACCCTCCAGAACCGCTACGCCATCGGGATAGGCCAAGTCCTCAATCGCGATGCTCCCTTCCCCACGCCCATACATGGCCGCCAACTGTCCGTACCGAAACACCTTGAGCCGAAGCAAGAGCCCTTTCACCGCCGTCTGGTCAGTTACGTTGTTCCGCAGTCGCCCATACAACGCTTCCAGCCGGTCATACACCTGACTCAGGTCCACGTCCTTGGACCGCTCAATGGCCAATATCTGGCGTTCCCACGGCTGCAATTGCGCCAGTTTGATCGGCCCATCGGCCAGGTTCGCGAGCCCCGGCTTCTCCCGTTCCCGATTCAACACCTCCCGCTCGGACGCCGAAACATGAGACAGGGCGACCGCTTGCCTCGCCTCTGGCGTGTCCGGCCGCTCTTGCACAACCTTGTTGTACCTCTCCGGATACAGCACCTGCGGGTCTTCGGTCAGCACGCCATGCTCCAAGTACAGCCCCCGCATCACTTCCCACAGCCATCCCGCCTGCCTCTCTCCCATCCGCCCCGCATTGCACAACAGGTCCACCGTGGCGTCCAGTTGCAAATCCGGAGGAATCCTTCGCCCGATCTGCAGCGGGTTCCAACGGATCGGCCTGGGCGACCCCTGATACAGTCCGTACAGCGTAAACCGCTCCCTGGGAATCACGTTCATCAACTGCCGATGCCCCAGCCCGAAGTCCAACACTACCACCCTGTCCCCCCACCGCAGCGCCACTTCCTTCTCCAGCCACGTCATGACCACGCTCTTGCCAAACCGCGTGTCCGCAAATGCCGCCGTGTTCGTCATCCGCTCCCGCGTGAGGCGACATTGGGCAGGCGTTACGTCCCCCGTCTCGTACGACACCAGGCGGCCGATCACCACATCCCCGGGCATGTCCACCGGAAAGGCGTAAGGCGGAATCTTCTCCTGCACCGTCAGCGCATCGCCTTCCTCAAAGCATCCCGGAGCCACCAGAGCGGCAGCCTGAGTGAGCGTCAGAAACGACGTGTCTCGGTATCCCTCCAGGATTCCCGGCACGATCTCCCGTCGCGTGGATGGCGTGAAGGTCTGGGCATGCAGAGCGACGTACCGCTCCTCCGGCGGCGTGAGCATCCGCGTCTGGGCCGGCGTGACGACTTCCTCCGTCCCATGAAACGCCTGGGCGTACAGGGCAGCCAGCGCCTGCTTCCCTCGCTCCGTGCGGCACAGAAAGTACGCATCTACCCAGAAGGCCCCTTCCGTCGCCGCTTCCGCCAGCAGCCGCTCCTGCCCTCGCAGCAGATCGGCCACCATCGTCGCCAGGTGATCCTCCCACTGGTACGTCTTGGACGCCGACAGCGACGGCGCTAGCCCTGCGCCTACACCCATCCCCGTTGCCGTCGCCAGGCTCCGCGCTTGCACCACCCCTGTGCTCTTGGACTCCGCCACGCCCGTGGACTCCACTCGGCTCCGAGACCGCACCTCCGACCACGCTTCCCCCTCGGCATGGGACACCGTGTCTGCCGAAGACTGCGTCTCCGACACACTCGTCGCACGGGACTGCGTGCGCGCCACCGAATCGCTCTCCACACGAGACACCGTGTCGCTGGCAAACGTGCCTTTCGCCCATGACCCACCACGGCTCACCGACTCCGATCGCGATACCGTGTTCGCCCGCATCGTGGCATCCGTCCGACTCACCGTGTCCGATGACGACCTCGTCTCGGCGCTGCTCACCGTATCCGCGACACTGGCCGTCGTGGCATGCCCCTCCGTCGTCGCATGGCTCTCCACGTCGTTCACCGACTGCGCCACCGAGTGCTGCGTCCCTTGACTCGCCCCCACCGATGCGTCCAGGCTGCTCCCAACCGTATCGCCCTCCGTACGCCCTTGCGTAACCCCAACGCTGACCCCCTGGCTCGCCCCCTGAGACACACTAGCCCCGTGGCTTAGGCTGTCGCTCTGGGATGTGGTCTCCACATGCGACGTCCCCTCTCCTTCCACCACGCTGTGGGCATTGCTCAGCGATCCACCCACCGTCGCGCTGTTGTGCACCCCTGCATTCGCATTCGCCCCCAGAGTCCCCGGCAGGCCCAGCGCCAGGCCCCCGCTCGCCGAAGTTCCCACCGTCCCCGAGGCACTCACCCCAACCGTCCTGGTGTGACCCTCTGAGGTGTATTGGCTGCTCCCATCGGCCACAGACTGCCCATCGGTGTGCCCTACCTGCACCGATTGCCCCACCTCCTGGCTCTGCGATGCCGACATCCCGAGCGAAGCGCCATGCGAAGTCCCCTGACTGTGGCTCTGCGACTGCCCCACCGACACGCCGACGTTGGAGCCCGACGACTGCCCGTCTGTGATTGTCGTCCCGACGCTGTGCGCCTGACCCGTGGTCTGGGACGTAGAGGCTGTCTCTGCGTGTCCCACCGTGTGCGATTGCCCTTGCGTCTGCGCCACTCCCTCCGTGTGCGCCTGCCCCACTGCGTGGCTCTCCCCAACCGTCTGCGCCGTCCCATGTGTCTCCGTTACCGCCCAACTGCCCCCCGACGACTGGCTCTCCCCTACCGTGTGCGCCTCACCCCGCGCGACCCCGTGTCCCGTGGTGACGGATTCCCCCACCGTCTCCGTAACGCCACGGCTGTGCCCCTCCGTGTGGGATTGCCCGTCCACCACCGACCGGGTGTATCCCTCGCTAGCCGTAACACCTTCCGCGCGGCCACGGCTGTGGGTAACGCCCCCGGTGTCCGACACCCCGTACCCGGTGCTGGCACCGGCGTTGAACGCGCCCGACAGGATGACGGGGATAGACAACCCGACGTGAATCCCCCGCGTTCCCTTCTCCATGGACGCCCACCGGGACGCTTCCCGCGCGTTGGCTGCCTGCAGCCGATAGATGTCCCCCTGCCGCACCCGAAACGCCATCACTACCGCCACAAACTCCTCCCGCAACTTCGCCATGCCGCGATACAGTAACTCGTTCTGCTGCAACGTGTATTCGTCCAGGGTGGGCGAGCGGCCATGCTCACCCGACATCCCCCGGGCATTCTCCCGCGGGTCCGGCTGCCCAATCCCGACCAAGCCGAAGCGCATCTCCCCCAACGCCCTTCGGAGCCACTCGGCGCGCCCCATCGTCAACGGCACAAAGCGCGACTGCTCAAAGTTCGCCATCACCCCGTCCAGCGCTGCTGCCCCCTCTCTCGCCCGCTCCAGCGCCTCCTCCCGACTCCCGCCAACCCCCTGCACCCCGTAGCACTGCACAATCCCCACATGCGGCCGGAAAATCCCCGCCACCAGGTACACGAAGTCCACCTCCGCGTTGTACAGCCCCTTCAGCGCCTTCGCCGTCCGACGGACCAACAGAACTTCTTCCCGCGCCTCCTTCGCCAGGAAGTCCAGCGCCACCAACTTGACCACCTTGTGCCGACGGCGACGCTCCCCGCTTTCCCGCTCCACCAGATCGTAGTACAGGTGATCCAGCCGCCCTTCCCCGTCGTACACCGCCTCGCTCCGATACACCTCCAAATCCACCGGAACCACCTGCGATACCTCGCTACCCCACTTTCCTCGCATGCCCCCTCCTTGCTCCCTCCTCGGCGAAACCTCATCGCGCTCGCACGTTCCGACATCCTGCCGTTCCCCTTCGCCTGGAACTGGAAGGACATCCCTTAGGCGGCACTCCTCTCCTACCGCTGTCCCCTTCCGCGCCGACTGCGCAACGCTGCTATCCACTCTTCCGCCGTCGCAAACGGCGCCGCCAGGGATAGCGGGTTCACAAGCAGCCTTTGGACGAGATAGGAGAAGTGCGCCACCGGTAACACAAACCATGTCAGCCACGTCCCCACCGTCGCAAAGATCGCCAAGTTCCCCGCGATGACCCGCTGCGCCTCGCCGCTGGACCCCAGCACCTCCGCCCACGCCGCCGGCTCAAACCGCGCCGCCAGACCCAGGTAGCCCCGAAACCCCAGCAAAGCCAGCGCATAGGTCAACAGGAACCCCTTCCCCCGCCAAAGGACCGCCTCCCGCTCGCCGCGAAGTACCAACAGCGTTGCGATCCACGTCCACCACATCGCCGCACCAATCGCCGGCACAGGCGATGGATACATCAGCGCCGCGGCCGTCCATGCCACCCCGATCGCCCACGTCAGCATCTGCGGCACACGAGGGAGAATCCCCTCAGGATGAATCTGCCCCACCTCAGGCCGCGCAGGCCTGCCCAGGCCCTGTAGCGCCGCCTGCCGATCCAGCACCCACACGACCCCCGCCCCCGCCAACCCCAGCAGATGCGGCACATGATCCCACACCCAATACCCAATGACCAACAACCCGTTCAGCACTACGACAAGCGCCTCCAGCATCGCCCGCCCCACACCGGCCAGCCCCTCCATGACTACCCTCCTACCGCCCACAACGCCGCTACCGCAGCGCGCAGTTGCCCAATCTCTTCCTCCGACAGGTTCTCCTTCACCACCACCGGAACCGCCTTGATCCCCGCGCCCCGCGCCGCCAGCAGCATCCGCTGGCTCATCACATCCAGTACCCGGTACCGTTCCCATCCCTTCCGGTTCGGCACCACCGTCACGATCAGGGGGAACGGCACCCCGACCTTCTCCACCGCCTCCACCACGCCGCTCAGGTTCTCCTTCCAGGGCAGCCTCCAGTCTTCTTCCACACGCCCCACATCCACCAGCAGGTGATCGTCTATCCGCACCTTCGTCTCCCCTCGCCGCGCCCAGTACTCCTGCACCGCCTCCAGGCTCACGCACGGACACTTCCGAATCTCCGTGCACAGCGGGCAGTCCCATGTGCACTCCGCCGGGACCTCATCGGCGTACGGACAATCCAGACAGTCGTCTCCCCACCCACTGCACCGAAACAACGGCCGACTCTTCCTCATCTCCGATCTTCCTCCTTTCGCGCTGCAATATCCCGCTCCAGCACCCACAACCGCTCCCCTCGGTCCAGGCTCGCCACGCGCAACCGCACCGCTTTGCCCCGCTCCATTGCCCACCCCGTGACTTCCGATACGATCGCCTTGCATGCCCCCTCGTCCGGACAGATGATGCAGAACTCGCTCGTCGCCTGGTACACGTTCGCCCACTTGCGATCTCGCGCTGCAGGGTCCTTGCGCGTCCGCCGCTCGCACTCCACGTAGATCGGATGCTCCTCCAGCACGGCCACGATATCGGGCGCAAAGGTGCCCCCGTCTGCGGTGCGCGCAGGCACCGGAAACACGTCTACCGCCGTCGCTCCAAACCGGCGCAGGTGATCCGCGCCCTCCAGGGTCAGCAGCACATGCGCGTCGCTTCCGTGCCGCTCGGCCAATCGCTCCCATTCCGACCGAACGGCCTCCACGCCAAGCACTTCGCGCACCCGCTCCCGACCGACCTCTGTCAGGCGCACCAACTCCGTGTTCCGGCCGCGCGCCTCCGCCTTTGGCCGCAGCCGGACCACCCACCCCGCCTCCGAAACCCGCTCAAACAACCGGTGCATGGATCCTCCCTCCGGTACCCCATGCTCCTCCCGCAGAATCCGCTCCAACTCCTTCCGACGGCTGATCCCCGTCGTCGCCAGAACCCCCAGCAGAACATCGGCCCTCTCTTCCCCCTCTGTCCCCACGACGGGCGCGGCGCGATCCTCTTTCGCCGCAACCCATGCCGCCAGTCGCTCCTCCGCCGTTCGCAACCGCGCACGACTCTCGGCAAGGGCTTCCTCCAACGCCCGCTCCCGTGCCCGCAAGGTGGTCAATGCCGCCTCCATCTCCAGGAGCCTCTGCTCCAGCCACGTTTGCCGCCCCGCATCCGGGCGTTCCTGAGCCGCCTGCAACCGGTACATCTTGGACGCCCCTTCCACCTGCACCAGCCGAGCCATCTCCGCAGCAGTCATCCGCCCCAGTTGCGCCGAATCCTCCCGCGCCATCTCCGCCAGGCGTTCCGGGATCAGCGTTTCCGCAATCCCCCGAATCGCCCGGGCCAGACCATCCCGCTCCCCCTCCGCTTGCTCCTTCATCGCCATCAGCGCATCAAAACTGGTCTGCAACTGCCCCAGACTCACCCGCAGCCGCTGCACTTCCAACGCCAATTCCACCTCGCTCACCTCGTCGCTATCGCCACAACATGCCCCGCTGCACCCGTACCCGCCCATCCAACTCCTCCAACGCGCCCCTCGCCTCCCTTAGCCGCGTCCAGGCTTCCGCCACGGCCTCTGCCCGCGGGGCCCCCACGCACTCTACCACAGCCTGCCCTGCCGCGATGGCGGAACCCAGTGCCTCGCGCGCCTGCCGCTGCAACTCGCTCATCGCGTCCGGCACCCGCGCTCCTTCCACCTCCCGAGCCACCGCGCCTAGCCGCCGCAATGCCTCCGCGCCTCGCTCGCCTTCGGCTAACAGCCGCCCGGAGTCCGGGCTCGCCGCTGACTCTCCCAAGATCGTCTCTAACACGTCCAACTCTCTCCTCACCTCTACCACCCACGTCGCGAGCGCCCGAACCGACTGCACCATTTCCAGCCTTCCCCGCGTCAGCACCACCGCGTGCCCGTCGGCATACGGCGTGTTGCCAATCCCTATCGGAACCGCCGCCGCGAGCAAGACCAACCCTACCACCCCTGCAATCACCTTACGCCGAATCCGAATCACCCGAATCGTCATCGTCGTCCTCCCTCAACGGGTCCAGCATCTCTATCCTCCGCGCCACCACCTCATTCACCGTCCGTTCCTCTCCGCGCACCGTGATATCCCGGCTCACCAGCCCCCCGACCACCAGGACCCGCATCCCCCGGTACAACTGCCTCTGCAGCCGAGCCACTTCCGCGCCAAACATCACCACCGTTACATGGTCCGGCCGACGCACCGCTCGCCCTCCATCCGTATCCCACTTCGCAGGCATCTCCGGCGGCCGGTGCACCGCCAGCCGAAATACCAACTTCCCTCGCCCTATCCGCGTCGGCAGCAACTCCGGCTCGCTGACCAGCTTCCCCAACAACTCCACCTGATTGTGTACGGCCATACGTCTCCTCCCTCTTCCCACCAATCTCTCACTCTGCTGAATCGTCTCCATCCACCTGTGGCGGCGAGCCTGCCTCGCCCACAGCGCCATCCATCTCGTTCCCCATCCCAACGACATGCCATCCCCCATCCCGCCACGCCTCGGGCAGGAAGGTGATCCGCTCGGCCACCGTCTCCGTTACCATCCGCCGACTCCCATCCTTCGCGGTGTACACCCGACTCTGCGTCCACCCGAACACCACCACCTGCGCGCCTTTCCGCAGCAGCGGCTGGAGCGCCTCCCCTCGCTCACCGTACATCACCACGTGGATCATGTCCACCCCACGCCCCGTCCCGCCCGTCTCACCGTACTTCGCCGCTCGCGTCCCGTCTCGCGCCACCGCAAGCCGGAACACCAACTTCGGCCGCCCTCTCCGCGTCAACAGCACCTGCGGCTCCTCGTGCACCCAACCTTCCTTGATGTCCATGTTGATCACCATCCTGCTCCTCCAGTGTGTTGTGTGTGCAGTTCCCCTCGGGGGGTAACTGCACCGGATGCCTACAAGATATGGCAAAGATTCTCCAAACTGCTACTACATGCAGGGTCTCCTACCCGCTCAGTGTAGTTAGTGCAGTTAGTGTAGTTTTCCCAGGGAGTACACCCCGCATAATCTCTTCACATGCGTGTCGCCGTACCACGCGTCTGGCTCTGGGGTACGCGAGCCCCTGAGAACGCCACATGATCAAACTCTGTGCAGATATTGGAACATCCACTTGCAGAGATCCACCGTTGGATGCTTCGGATTCGCACAGAAGGTATGCCGACAGTCTTGTATGTCTGAAATCCGCACGTACGTGCGTTTTCCGAGACATTCCCTAAGAGGCTTGCGCGTGCTTCCCAAGACCGAATCCCTCGCGATTCCGTGTCTGACCACCCTATGTGCCCCAGCCACCCCCTCTGTTTCATGTCTCTTACTCGTAATGCCCTACGCAAACCACATGTGCATGGCGATGGACCCGCGCACGGCCCGCTTGCGCCTGCGGACGGTCGCCCACCGGTCCACCCACACGCGCACATTTCCGTGCCCCCGTACCCCAAACAAACTACACTAACTACACTAACTACACTCACCGCACCTCCTCTTCCTCGGGCGGTTCCACCTCGTATCGCTCCATACGGTCCTCTATGTCCACCCTGCGCACACGGTACACATACCCACGCGCCTGTCGTCGCCTCTCCGCCAGCCCCAACCGCTGCATCCCATGCCCAACGTGCCGCGCCGTAACCCCATCTCCTTCCTCCTCTGGCAGGTACTTCCGCATCGCCCCGACGATATCCCCCGTGCCTACGTGCCCCACTTCCCCCTTCACCAGCGACCTCAACGCCAGCAGCAGCGCCTGATCCCATTCGGACAGCCCAGATCGCTCCCCTTGCCGGGCATTGGCGACGGCATACTTCCGAATCGCCTCTACCAACCCCGTGAGCCCTTCCTCTTCAAAGAACTTCGCCAGCGCCAACAGTGGCAACCACCGCTCCCCGTGCCGATTGTTCAGCACCCGAATCCCCGCGTCTTCCTCGTAGATGCGCCGCACCTCATGGAAGAAGGTCAACGCCACACCGTACAGATCCCCCCTCACGCCCGCCCAGTCCTCGTCTCCCTCCCGCACCAGCAGGTTCCCTTTCTCCGTTTTCGCCCGCAGCATCGGGATCACGATGCACCGATCCCGCAACACCTCCTCCAGCCCACGGATGTTGGCCAACATCTTCGGCCCGTATACCGCAAACTCGCGCACCTCAAACCGTTCATTCGGCCCCTTTTCCGCTCGGGTCGCCACGGCCCCACGCTTGTACCCAGCGTTCAACACCTGACGCAACTCCTCTGCCCACGGGTCTCCCCGCCTCCCCAACCGTTCCGCCTCGTCAATCCCCAGCGCTCCCCGCGTCGCATCCATGAGCCGATACACCCCGGCAGGTGTGATGTCCGCTGTACAGCGCATGTTGAACGCCAAATGCTGCGCCACGTCCATCGTTTTCGTCTTCCCAGACCCAGGCGGACCCCACAGGCCAATGTACGGATACGTCTCAAACAGCGGGTACAGGTAGGTTCCCACCGTCCACAGGGCCAAGACATCTGTCGTGTGGGCCTCCTCAAACTCCACGTACCGATCAAACAGCCGCTCCACCGCACGGTAGGTCTCCACCGGGTTGGGCTTCGCCCCTCTCAAAAACGCCTCCAGGCTGCGGTACTCCCACCGGCTGGAAGATCCCAGCATCACGGGCTCCGTTGGCACGACCATCGGCTGCCCCCCGATCGTTACAAACCCGTCCTCCGGGAGCGGAATCTGCTCCCGCTCGCTCGTGATCAGATACGGCTGGCGCGTGACTTTCCCATCACCGTCGCGCACCAGAAGAGGCACCGCCACCACCCCAACGTCTCCCACATAGTCCAGCGCAGGCGTGAGCACCCGATACGTCCCTTCCACCACCACAGGTTCGCGCCGCGTGCCACGGCCTTCGTCGCTCGCTTTGTGATCCTTCCGTGCCGCACGCAGCAATTTGCCCAAGGCCGCGGACGACAGCCCCAGCAGCGATCTGGCCTCCTCCTCGTATCGCACCAAGGGCACAGGGGGCAGGCTCACCATCAGACGCAAGACCTCTTCCACCCGCCTGTCTCGCTCCGATCCCGCTGCATTCGCCGCTTCCTTCAACTTCCATCCCAGTACCGTGTCCGCTGCATCCAAAACCTCGCGAAACTGGCGGGCCGTCCAGCCCCCGATCGCCACGTCCCGAACATCCTGCCCGTCCGGAAGTCTCACCACGCGCGCCAGCGGGCCCACGCGCTCCCCCAACCGCAACCCAGCCTCCCGCCCCGCTGCGTCCCCATCCAGGCAAATGTACACCGGATCGTGACGCCGAACCGTGGCAAGCAGCCCCTCCGGCAAGGTTGTACCCTGAAGGGCAATCGCAGGGATACCCCACCCATGCAGGACAAGGCAGTCCGTGATCCCTTCCACAAGGACCAGTTCGCCCTTGCCATTGAGTGCCGCGTCGTTGTACACCGGCTTGGCCCCGCGCATGTGCAAGTACTTCGGCCCCCTGCCTTCTCCAAGGAGCCGCCCTGTCAGGTACACCACGCGGCCGCGCGAGAACGTGGGAAACACCACCCTTCCCGCGAATACCTCCCGGCCGTCCTCGCGCAGCACGCCCGCTTCCACCGCATCTTCCCGGCTTATCCCATGCCCGTGCAGATACTTCTCCAGCGCATCCCCCGCGGCCACTCCAACCCGAAACTCTCGCAACACCTCCACATCAATTCCCCGAAGCGCAGGCCCTTGGATCACCGTTGGCATCTCCATCAGCCGTGCGTGGTAGCACTGCGCTGTCAATCCCAGAACTCTGTCCCGCAGGGTCGGCTCCCGCCCCCGCCATTCCGATGACCAGTCCACCCCAGCCCGCTCCGCCAACCACCGCAGGCTTTCCACGAACTGCTCGGCGTCCCGCGCCCGAAACCCAGGCCCGAGCCGCACGTAGGACACCAGGTCAATCACATCCCCGCCTACGCCATCGCCGTAGTGATACCAGGATTCTGTGTGGGGATACACCGTCAGTGCCGGCGTCTTCTCCCCTCGCGTGCTCCCGACCCATGTGCGCCCGACCTTTTGCAAGCCAGGGATCAACTCCTGCGCCACCTCCCGGATGGGCGAGCGCCTCAACACCTCTTCCTTGAACCCCATCGCTCCCCTCCACATGGGCCGCACTTGGCCCACCTGACGCGCCTAGACCGAACGCAACCTCGCTTCCTGCACAAACAGCGTCTCTGGAACCTCCAACACCTGGGCCACTCGCTCCACAAACTCCTCCGTCACCGGCTCCTCTCCATCCAGGATCGCCCGAAGATACCGGCTCGGATACCCCAGCAACCCTGCGACCCATGCCGTCTCCCAACCCCGGGCACGAATCGCCGCCCGAAACGCCTCTATCGCGTACCCCCTCGCCCCATCTTGCATCGCCCCCAACCTCCGGTACGAAAAGTCAGATGGAATATCGTGCACACTTCCTACGCAAAAAGAACCGAGGGGCCTCATCGGCCCCTCGGCGGCTTTTCCTCTCCCCCGTCGCCTGGCTCTGGTATCCCAAGCCAGGCGCGGATGATCCTCCGCAACAACGCCCCAGGAGACATCTCGTGCTCCAACGCCCGCAACTTCAACAGGCGCAGTTCCTCTTGCTCAATCGCAAACGTGAACCGGCGGGGGTGTCTCATCCGTCTTCGTGCTCCCATTAGAGTTGCCTCCTGTGTCCTGGTTTGCTGCGGAGAAAACCCTGTCTTGGCGCACAGTGTAGCACATTTGTTCTATATTGTCAAATCCCCCACTCCGATGTGTCTGTAACACACACGGTGGGTGAATGTCAAAGCCCCACTTCGCTATCTCGGATGGCGCTTCAGGGGGCAAATTGCCCCACGCGGCTGCCAAGCAGCGGCGGAATCAGGGATGGCTCCCCACTTGTTGGTGAACCCGCCGACTATG
>JACIWU010000022.1 GCA_014360805.1 Chloroflexota bacterium | reverse complement strand
CTCTACAATCTGACCGGGTGTACCTGTTGCGTTGAGACATCGCGGTAACTTCCGGGCATCACCTCCTTCCCACAAATGCCGGGAACGCCGTCGTATCCCAGAACCCGATTCTGGTTTCCGTTCCAAACAAGAACCGGCGCACCAAGGTGAGTGCCGCACCGTTGCGACGAGGAGACCGCGTCATCGGGGCCATAGCCCAATATGCCAGTGAAGGGATGCCGGTTTGGGCTTTCCGACGCACCCGAGACGCGTACCAAGTATACCACATTCCCCGCTGTTGTCAAGCATTTCGGGCGGTTTCGCGGCTCTCCGCAGGCAGCGATGCCTTGTGCCGCCAAGGCGGGGCACGGGGCGCCTACGCCATCGTCCGCGCCCACAGCATGCGATTGTCGGCGAAGCGCACCTCCAGGCGGCCCTGCGCGCGGAGCCATGCAGCGCAGGCCAGCACCGTCGTCTGGGCCAGGCAGTACTGCGCGATCTGGTTGAGCGTCGCGCCCAGGCCATCCATGACCGCCCGCACCAGGTCGCCGGTGGACGTAGGGGCCGCGCACGCTTGCAGGATGATGTCGGCGATGGCGCGAAGCAGTCGTAGGGCATCGCGGGCAGGCGCTGGAGCGCGTCCAGCGCGCGGGCCACATCGGCGCAGAACGGAATCGGGTGCTTCGCCAGCGTCTCGCTTGGGAAGAACACGTCGCCGCAGAACAGCGTCCCGCCGAAGCCGTAGCCCACCTGATTGGGCGCGTGGCCGGCGAGGGGCACAACCTGAACGGGGATGCCGGCCACGTCCAGCGGCCCTGGCTCCACGATAGCGCTCACGCGGCACGGCGCGGCCAGTGTGAACTTGCCGAGGAGTTCGGGCACCGGTGCCGCGCCCGAGAACAGAAACTGCGGCTCCAGGTATGGGTTCTCCACGATGGCCGCCTCCAGCGCGGGGGCGTACACGGGGACCCCGAACCGCTCGGCGATGGCGCTGGCCCCGCCGAAGTGGTCGGCGTGGGCGTGGGTCAGGAGCAGGGCGACAGGCCGCGCCTGCAACTCGGCCAGCGCCCGAGCCACGCGGCGGGCCGTGTCGGCGTCCAGCCCGGCGTCCACGATGAGCGCCCGGCCGTCGGCGACGATGAGGCCCGTGTTGGACCCCGACGGGATCAGGTATGTGCCCTCCGCGAGTTCCAGCGTTGCGGTCATGCCTGGCTCCATAAAAAACGCCCCGGCCGTTTCACCGGGGCGTGGGTTTGAATTCCGGTGAAACTATGCTTCGCCCAGATAGGCCTTCTTGACCTGGGGGTTGTCTCGCAATTCCTGGGCGGTGCCTTCCAGGACAATGCGGCCCGTTTCCAGCACGTAGCCTCGGTGCGCGATGGACAGGGCCATGTTGGCGTTCTGCTCCACCAGCAGGATGCTGGTCCCCTGCGAGTTGATCTCCTGGATGATGGCGAAGATTTCCTCCACCAGGATGGGCGCCAGGCCCATGGAAGGCTCGTCCAGCAGGAGCAGCGTGGGGCGGGACATGAGTCCGCGGCCCATGGCCAGCATCTGCTGCTCGCCGCCCGAGAGGGTGCCCCCCAACTGGTTCAGGCGTTCCTTCAGGCGCGGGAACGAGGCGAAGACACGCTCGCGGCTGCGAGCGATCTCGGCCGGGTTGGTGCGGGTGTAGGCGCCCATGTCCAGGTTTTCGGCCACGGTGAGCGGCGCGAAGATCTTGCGCCCCTCCGGCACCTGGACGATGCCCAGGCGAACGATGTCGTGGGCGCGCATCTTGGTGATCTCCTGCCCCTTGAAGCGGATGGAGCCTTCGCGCGGGCGCAGGAGGCCCGATATCGTGTTCAGCGTGGTGGACTTGCCGGCGCCATTGGCCCCGATGAGGGTAACGATTTCACCCTGATCCAGATGGAAGGAGAGGCCCTGAAGGGCATGGATCGCGCCGTAGTACACGTGGAGGTTTTCCACTTCAAGAAGCATACCGTACCCCTCCGAGTCTGGCCGCAGCGCCGCGGCCCAGATAGGCTTCAATGACGCGCGGGTTGTTCTGGATTTCGGCAGCAGTCCCCCGTGCGATAACCTCGCCGAAGTCCATGACGGTGATCTCCTCGCAGATGCCCATGACCACGCGCATCTGGTGCTCAATGAGCAGGATGGTGAGCGAGAACTTGTCGCGGATGAAGTGAATCAGATCCATCAAGTTGACCACTTCCTTCGGGTTCATCCCTGCGGCAGGCTCATCCAGTAGGAGCAGCCGGGGGTTGGTGGCCAGGGCGCGAGCGATCTCCAGCCGCCGCTGCTCGCCGTAGGGCAGGTTCTTGGCGATCTCGTCCTGGCGGTCGGCCAGGTTGAACACGGCCAGAAACTCCTGCGCGCGCTCGGTAAGTTCCCGCTCCTTGCGCCAGAAGTGCGGCGTGCGGAAGATGGCGTCGCGGAGGCCGTAGCCCGCGTGGGTGTGGTAGGCCGTGCGCACGTTGTCCAGCACCGTCAGGTTGGGGAACAGGCGAATGTTCTGGAACGTCCGCGAGATGCCCAGTTGCGCGATGGCATGTGGTTCCATCCCGACGATGCTCTTGCCGTCAAACAGGATGTCGCCATCGGTTACGGTGTACAGGCCGGTGATCATGTTGAAGACGGTAGTTTTGCCCGCGCCGTTGGGCCCGATGAGGCCGGCGAGTTGGCCCTCGTTGACGGTGATGTCAAAGTTGCAGACCGCGCGCAGGCCGCCGAAGTATTTGGTGCATCGCTCTACCTGCAGTAATGGGCCCATCACCCTGCCTCCTGACCAGCGGTTTCCAAAGAGGGCGCGCCTGTGTCAAACTTCCGACGCGGCCACTCTATCGGCTTGAGGAACCCCCATTCTATGCCGCCCAGCAGGCCCTGCGGCCTGAGCAGCATGATGAGCAGCAAACCGATGGGGTAGATGATATACCGCCAAGCCTCGGCGCCAGAGGGTAAGATAATCCGCAGCCCCTCCAGCGAAAGCGCCCACGCGAAAGCGGCCACGACGGTGCCGGTGATGGACCCCAGGCCGCCGAACACGACGATGATCATCGGGTCAAAGGACTTGATGAAGTGGAACAGGCTGGGGTGCAGGAAGGCGTACAGGTGCGCGTAGATGCCGCCCGCCAGCCCCGCGTAGATGCCCCCGATGACAAACGAGAGCGTCTTGTACTTCACCGTGTCTATGCCCATGGCCTTGGCCGCGATCTCGTTCTCGCGCACGGAGACGATGGCGCGCCCCGTGGACGAATGCAGGATGTTGCGTAGGATGATGATGCACAGCACCAGCAGGAAGAACGACCAGAACCAGGTCGTCAGGCGCGGGATTCCCACCATTCCGCGTGCCCCCTTCATCTCGGGGAACGGCAGGATGGTATCCGTATTGTCGGCCAGCACCTTGACCACGATGGTGAACCCCAGCGTGGCGATGCCGAAGTAGTCGCCGCCCATCTTCAGCACGGGCAGGCCGAACAGGTAGGCGACCAGCCCGGCCAGCAGCGCGCCGAACGCGATGGCCACCAGGAAGATGGCGATCTTCCCCGCGTCAAACGTGGCGAAGCCCAAGTCCAAGGGGATGCTCACCTTTGCCGCGTAGCGGTACGTGATGTCCGCCGAGGCGTAGGCGCCGATGGCGTAGAACCCCCACTGGCCCAGGGAGAACTGGCCGTTGAACCCGTAGATGAGGTTCAGCCCCAAACTGACAATCGCCATGACGCAGCCCAGTTGGATCACCGTCTTCATGTAGTCCGTGATCACGTTGGTGCTGAACAGCACCTGGATCACCGCATAAACGGCGATAGCGCCGACCCAAAAGAGCCAGGATGCTCCGAGAAACTCAAGCCTTCTTTTCTTCATAACCCGTCTCCGGTGTGCCGATTTCTTGTGAGAACTGTCCTCATGGAACGCACGGGGTGCAGCGGCAAAAGCCCGCTCCCCCCCAGACTCAGCGCGCGCCTACGCTTTCTCGCCCTCCGGTTCGCCGAAGATGCCGGTGGGCCGAATCAAAAGCACGATGATGAGGATGGTGAAGGCGATGGCGTCACGCATGGGGGTCAGGATGTAGCCGGCGCTCAGCATCTCGGCCTGACCCATGATGAGGGAGCCCACGAACGCGCCATTCAGGTTGCCGATGCCGCCCAGCACCGCCGCCACGAAGGCCTTGAGGCCCGGCATGATGCCCATGAACACGATGAGTTGCGGGTAGGCGATGGCGTACAGGACGCCGCCTGCCCCTGCCAGCGCCGCGCCGATGGCGAAGGTCTTGGTGATCACGCCGTCCACATCAACGCCCATCAAGCGCGCCGTGGGCTTGTCCCACGATGTGGCGCGCATGGCCTTGCCCAGTTTGGTCCCGTACACGATCCAGCGCAACAGCAGCAGGAACAGAATGGAGACCAGGATGATGATGATCGTTACGTTGGAAATCTGCACGCCCAAAATCTTCCAACTGACGACCTTGAACGGCTGCTCGTAGATAATGTAGTTGGAGGTAAAGACCTCGGGCAGCGACGAGAAGTACTCCAGGAAGAACGAAACGCCGATGGCGGTGATGAGGGCAGCGATGCGCGGCGCGTTCCGCAGCGGTTTGTAGGCCACGCGCTCAATGACGACGGCCAGAAGCATGCACACGACCATGGACAAGATGATCACCAGGACTGTGCCGATGGTGATGGCCACCCACGGCGACAGAGACGGGAACAGTTGGGCCGGCAACACATGCAGCCGCATCGCCTTGATGGCGTAGAAACTCGTGAACGCGCCGACCATGAACACGTCGCCGTGGGCGAAGTTGATGAGGCGCACAATGCCGTACACCATCGTGTAGCCCAGCGAGATAAGCGCATACACAAAACCAAGACGGATGCCATCCACAACGTACTGGGCAAACAGGGTGGGGTTGATAAGCACGCCCTCGGGGTGCTGGATGAACATCCGCCAGAGGAACCAGATGGCCAGCAGGATCATGAGTGCGTTGCCCGCGACCGAACGGGCGATCTTGCCGAACCCCGCGCCGGGCATCTTGAGCACCTTGGCGCGGGTAATCAACCCCACGAGGTACAGAAACCACACGCCAAAACCGATGGAACCGGCCTGCATCACGAGGCCCGGGACAAGGCCGTCTTTGTCCCAGGCTTGCATCTCCTCCGGCGTGATGGAGGAATTGAGAATCAAGAAAAGACCGGCCGCCGCAACCCCGAGGGCAATCCCTCCGAGAAACACGGCCAAGGACTTCAAAGTACGATTCATGCTCAATCTCCTGAGCAGAGATTCTGAGAAACCAGGGGCCAAAGGATGTGCATGAGTCCTCACTCACGCGGGGGGCGAGCGGATACGCCCCCCGCGTAGAGTTTTGGATTCGGCACTACGGGTTCACCGTGGCCATGTAGGTCTTCTTGCCATCTTTCACGGAGATGACGACGGCCGACTTGATCGGGTTGTGCTGTGCGTCCAGGGTGATCTTGCCGGAAACACCCTCAAACTGGATCTTCTCCAGCGCGACGCGCACTTTCTCGGGATCGTCGCTGCCGGCCTGCTGGATGGCGGTCAGAAGCATGTTGGCCGCGTCATAGGCAAGGGTCGCCAGAGCATCGGGGACCTTGCCGCCGTAGCGAGCGCCGTAGGTCTTCAGCCAGGACTGCACGATGGGGCGCGGGTCCGCGGCGTCGTAGTGGTTGCTGAAGAAGCCGCCGTCCACCGCTGCCACATCCAACTCCTCGGAGTCCCAGCCATCACCGCCGCCCATCGGGCAGGTGATGCCTTTTTCCTTGGCCTGCTTGGCGATGAGGTTCACCTTGTTGTAGTAGTCGGGCAGGAACAGGAAGTCGGGGTTGGCATCGGCTACCTTGGCCAGGATGGCCGAGAAGTCGGTGTCGTCCTTGGTGTAGGTCTCCCAGACCACCACCTTACCGCCGCCCTTCTCAAAGGACTCCTTGAAGTACTCGGCCAGGCCGCGCACGTAGTCGTTGCCCTGATCCAGCAGCACGGCCGCCGTCTTCGCCCCCAGGTTCTCCAGGGCGAACTTGGCCATCACGGTGCCCTGGAACGGGTCAATGAAGCAGGCGCGGAAGGTGAAGGGCTTGGTGGAGCCGTCCGCAAAGGTCGTAACCTTGGGGTTGGTGGAAGTCGGGCTGATCTGCAGCACCTTCTTCTCGTTGGCAACCTCGGAGACGGGGATGGAGGCGCTGGAGCAGACCTCGCCTACGATGAACTTGACCTTGTCCTGGTCAATCACCTTGTTGGCGGCGTTGCGGGCTTCCTGGGGGTCGCAACGGCCATCGGCCACCACCCATTCAATCTGCTTGCCGAGGACGCCGCCCTTGGCGTTCCACTCCTCAAAGGCCAGGACCGCGCCGTCGCGGGTGGACGCCCCGAAGGTGCCCACGTCGCCGGTCATGGGGGCGATGATGGCGATCTTGATGGTCTTCGCGCCACCGCCGCCGCAGCCCGCGAACAGGCTGGCCAGCATGGCCACCAGTACGATCAAACCGATGTACTTTGCCGTTTTCATAAACACCTCTCCTCCTGTACGTTGTTGGCCCATGGGGCCAAAGGTCCTGGGATTCCAACTGCACTCAGGGTCCGGTGGATGGCAGCGGGCCGCCCCGCCGCCCATGATTGGGGTTTCCGATCACCTCCTTTCGCCGCAAGAAGTTACAAAAAATCTGCGAGGCAGGCAACATTGCGCTGTCGTAGCGCACGATAGCGAACCTGTGCTGGAGCAGCAACTGGAGTTTACCCCCATTGGCACTCCAATCCTCGCAGGATACAACGGATTTGTGATGATCTCAACAGAAGCCATTATAAAGGCAGTTGGCGCTCCTGTCAAGGTCTGGTGATGTGCTGCGCTGCGTAGGGTGCGCAACCTCCCGACGGTCGCGCATGAGGTGCCCGCGAGAGGACTCGAACCTCCACGCCGTCACCGGCACAGGCCCTCAACCTGCTGTGTATGCCAATTCCACCACGCGGGCGTCAAAGTTTATTATATCCTGCCCGTGCCCAGTTGTCAACTGGACAAAAGTCCACTACAATGGAGTAGCCCTATTTCAGGGCAATCTCTCCAGGAGGCGCCCCATGAGAATTGTGGTGGACGCGATGGGAGGCGACGACGCCCCCGAAGTGGTCATCCAGGGTCTGCAAGCGTATCTGGCCCAAGGCACCGCGGACGTAATCCTTGTGGGCCAGGAGGACAAAGTCAAGCCCCTTTTAGAAAACTACCCCCTGCCCCCCGACAGGGTTCAATTCCGCCACGCCAGCCAGGTGATTGATATGGACGAGCACCCCGCCGAAGCGGTGAAGGCCAAGGAGGACTCCTCCATGGTGGTGGGGATGAATCTGCTCAAGAGCGGCGAGGCCGACGCCTTCATGTCGGCGGGCAACTCCGGCGGCGTGCTGGCGGCGGCGCTGTTCCGGCTGGGCCGCATCCCGGGCATCAAGCGCCCCGCCCTGTCCACCGTCTTCCCCACCCAGAAGGGGTTCACCTTCATCCTGGACATCGGCGCGAACACCGACTGCAAGCCGCTCTACCTGCAGCAGTTCGGCATCATGGGCAGCATCTACGCCGAGCGCGTGCTGGGCGTGCCCAACCCCAGGGTCGGCATCGTCTCCAACGGCGAGGAGCCAGGGAAGGGCAGTATGTTGGTTCAGGAAGCCTTTGGACTCCTGAAGGGCAGCAACCTGAACTTCATCGGCAATGTGGAGGGCAAGGACATCCCCGCCGGCATGGCCGACGTGGTGGTAACCGATGGGTTCACGGGGAATGTGATCATCAAGTTGGCCGAGGGGGCCGCCGCGCTCATGCTGGGCATCATCGGCGAGGAGATTCGGCGGCGCAAGGTGGCGGCGCTGGGGGCGCTCCTGGCCAAGCCCGCCTTCCGCGCCGTGAAGCACCGCCTGGACTACGCCGAGTACGGCGGCGCGCCGCTCCTGGGCGTGGACGGCGTCGTGATTATCGCCCACGGGCGCTCTAACGCCAAGGCCATCTGCAACGCCATCCGCGTCGCCGAGCGCGCTGTGAACGGCAAAATCGTGGAGCAAATCAAGAGCGGCGTGGCCGAACAACTTGGCGCCGGAGGAGAAGCGTAGATGAGAGTCGTAACGGACGAGCAGTTGATCGCCTCGCGCGCCAAACTGGGGAAGCGCGCCAGCCTCATCGGCTTGCTGATTCTTCTCGTCGGGTTTGTGGTCTCGTTCTCGCCGCAACTGTTCCTGGTGTCGCTGGGGTGCCTGGTCATCGGGTTCACCGTGTCCAACATCGGCGTGTACAATGCCAATCAGTGGGTCAAGGAGCCTCGCGCCGATCAGGTGCTGACGCGCGGGCTGAAGGGCTTCAGCAACAAGTTCACGCTGTTCAACTACACCGGGCCGGTGCCCCATGCGGTTGTGGGGCCGTCGGGCATCATCGTCTTCCTGGTCAAGTCGCAGGAAGGGCGCATCCTGGTCAACGGCAATCGGTGGAAGCATCCCTTCAACCTTCGCCGCCTGTTCGCGTTCTTCGGCACCGAGTCGCTGGGAAACCCGTCCCGCGAGTTGCAGGCGCTGATGCAGGCGGTGCAGAAGTTTGTCGCCCGGGTGCTGCCCGATGTGGAGGTGCCTGTGCACGGGGCCGTGGTCTTCTCGTCGCCCAGGGCCGAACTGAGCGTCCAGAACCCCGACGTGCCCGTGCTCACCGAAAAGCAACTCAAGGACTTCCTGCGGGGCCTACCCAAGGAAGAAATCCTGTCGCCCGAACAGCGCAAGGCGCTGATGGAGGCCTTCCAGGGCCGCTACACGGGGGCACCGACCGAATAGGCGCGCCCCCGCCCGGGCTCCCAGCGGGGAGCAGACACGCGAGCCTGCCCTCGCGCCCCCGTCATGCCGAGCGATGCGCCTTGCGCGGCGGTAACCCAGGTGGCACAGCGTGCCCGGCCTACGAACTCCGCGGCCTGTGGCACAGGGTGCACGTGTCGTCCGTGCGCCCCGCGTGCGACGCAGGCACAGGCTTCACCGCCGACGCGTGGCATGTCAGGCACTGCTCGCGCCCGACAATCGCGTGGGGCACGGGTTTGGCGTTGCTGAGCAAGCCGGCCGCCGACTCCTTGAACCCCGCCGGTGTGTGGCACTGAGCGCAGTCGCCCGCGAAATGGCCCGCCGGTGGCTGGTGGCAATTGGCGCAGACGTATTGCGGCTTCTTGACACCGTTGTGGCACTCGTGGCACCACACCTGGGCGTGTTTGCCCTCCAGCGAGATGGGGTGCGTGAATCCCGCGTCCAGGTTCACCACAGGCCACTTGGTGCCGTGGCACGCCGAATTGCTGCAGAAACTCGTATCGTCTGTGCCGAACTTGATGGGGCCGTGGCAGGCCTCGCACGACTTGTCGGCCTGGAAGCGGTGGTCGGCCATGAAGTTCGCCGCCAGGTGAGAGGCCGGCTCCTGCGCCGACAGTAGCAGGTTCCCCAGTTCCGCAATCTTCGGCTGGGCGCCCTCGCTGGACACAACCGGAATGGTGTGGCAGATGTTGCAGTGCAGGCGGATGGATTCGCCCTGGGCGTTCATGTGCTTGCCGTTGTGGCAGCGGAAGCAGCCGGGGAAATCCTTGTGGCCGATGTTGTTCGGATGCGTAGTCCAGCCCACGGACAGGTCCGGGAAGTACGTATCCTGGAAGATCTCCTTGACGATGGCGGCTGCCTGCTGCACCGCGTCGGCGTTCTTCGCGTAGAAGTCGGGGTAGTTGGTCTGGTAGAAGGCTGGAAGTTGCCCAATCGCCTGAATCGCCTGGTCAAACGACGAATACGGGGCGTCCAGCAGTTCCATGCTCTTCTGCTTGATGAACGGGATGCTCTTGCTAATGCGGCCTAGTTCAATGGCCCGATCCAGCATGGAGTCGGGCGACTTGAAATCGTGCACGCTGCGGTTGTGGCAGTCCACGCAGTCCATGAGGCGCTTCTCGGCGGAGGCAATCTGCTCGGGGGTGAGGGGCGATTCCACGTCCATGTACTCGGTCGTGTTGCCGGCCTCATCCACAACCTGCACCCAGGGGATGTTCTGCTTCAGGTCGTCGGTGGCGATGTAGTACACCTTGTTGATGACGTGCCAGTGAATGCCCCGGCCCGTGCCAAAGCGCTCGGTCCCGCCCCCCGTCTTGAAGATGAGAAACGTGGTGCGCTGCGTGTTGTGCTCATCGGGCTCGTAGTGGACGATGCGGCGCACGGAGTCGTCAAACACCGCGTCGGGCCAGTGGCATCGCTCGCAGGTCTCCCGCGCCGGGCGCAGCGACTTCACGTAGATGGGGCGCTCGTAACTGTTGAAGATGAGGCTTGTAAGGTGCCCGCCGTGGGTGGACTTCAGTTGGATGGCCCTCAGCGTGCCCACCCGCCCGATGTGGCAGTCCACGCATGAGACGCGCGCGTGGTAGGAGTTGTTGTAGGCCACCCATTCGGGCGGCATGGTGTGGCAGCGCGTTCCGCAGAACGCGGGGCTATTGGTGTAGTCCCAGACCAGAATGAGGCCCACGCCGATACCTACGAGGATCACGAGGCCTCCCACGAATATCAGAAGGCGCTTGCGCCCCTCTGGCTCGCGCGGGTCAAAGGGAGAGAGAACTTTCCCTAGCCAACTCATGGTAACCTCCCCTGCGAATGCCACTGGCGATGTAGTACGCAGTATACATATAGGGACACAGGTTGTCAACAAAAGTGAAAAAGTGCGGCGTTCGGTTCCGGGGTGCGTTCGCGCCCGCCCCACCCACAACTTTGACAGACTGGCCCGCCTGCGCGTATGATAGGCCCACGCGGCGGGCACGGAACCAAGGCCAGGAGCGGGAGGTTTGAACATGAAGAAGGGAATCGCGCTGATCGTGCTGGCGGCGCTGCTGATTGTCATGGGTATGGTCATCGTATGGGTGGACACGGGCGAGTTGAAGGCCGCCGTCTCGTCGCCGTTCTCGGGGATCGCCTCGGCCTTCGTGGAGAACGACCCCAACGTGTGGGCCATCTTCGCCACGCTCCTGGTCTGCGAGGTGCTGGGCGCGCTGGCCAGTTTCTACGTCATCCAAAGAGCGTTTCGCCCCGACGCCCGCACGGTGCTGCTGGCGTTCATCGTGGCGCTGGTGAACTTCGGCACGCTCTATGGGCAATACGCGGATATTACGCGGGTCGGGCCTGTCCACTTCCTGGCATTCTTCAAGGATGGCTTCTTCTGGTTCGCGACGCTGCCTGCCTTGGCGCGCGTGCTGAGGATAGACGCCAACAACACCGAGTGAGCGCCCGCAAGCCGATCCCGCGAGGAGGAATTCATTGACATCACCCCACCGCCAGTTGCTGGCCATAGACGTCGGGGCCGGCACGCAAGACATGCTCGTGTACGACGCCGACAAGCCCATTGAGAACTGCTACCAGTTGGTGCTGCCTTCGCAGACAACCATCGTGGCCCGCCGAATTCGCAAGGCCACCGAGGCCCGCAGGGACGTGTTCCTGCATGGGAAACTTATGGGGGGCGGACCGTGCGTGTCGGCCATGAAGAAGCACATTCGGGCCGGGCTGCGGGTCTTCGCCACGCCTGAGGCTGCCAAGACCGTCCGCGACAACCCCGAAGAGGTGCGCGCGCTGGGGATTGAGATCGTGGACCAGGCGCCCGCCGACGCCCTGCCCATCCAGACGGGCGACGTGGACCTGCCGGCCATCCGCCAGGCGCTGGCCCTATTCGAGGTGGACATGCCGGCGCTGTTCGCCATCGCCGTGCAGGACCACGGGGAGACCTTCACCGAAAGCCAGCGCCGATTCCGCTTCCGCCAATGGGAGCGGTTCATTGACAGCGGCGGACACCTGGATGCCCTGGCGTACCGCGAGATTCCGCCGCATCTGACGCGCATGCGCGCGGTGCAGGAGCAGGTGCCGGGCGCTCTGCTCATGGACACCGGCCCGGCGGCCATCCTGGGCGCCCTGCAAGACCCCTTCGCCACCGAACGCCAGGCGCAGGGGCTGGTGGTGGTGAACCTGGGCAACCAGCACACCATCGCCTTCCTGGTGCGCGGTGAGACGGTGTACGGCGTCTTTGAGCACCACACGGTGATCCTGAACCCGGACCGCCTGCGGGATTTCATCGCGCGGTTTCGCGCGGCCACGCTGCCCAACGAGGAGGTGCTGGCCGACAACGGGCACGGGTGCTATGTGCGCAGCGACTATCCACGGCACGAGCCATTCGCGCACGTGGTGGTTACGGGGCCCAACCGTCACATGGCGGCTGGCATGGGGTGGCACACCGCCGCCCCCCACGGCGACATGATGATGACGGGGCCGTTTGGGCTGGTGGCTGCGGCGCGGCGGCTGGGGCTGGTGGAGTAGAGACGCGGCTACCGAATGAGCCTGCGCGCCTCGGTCTGGATGTCCGTCCCGTTCACCGAGACCCGCACGTAGTGGTAGAACCCGCCCTGGTCCTCGCTCCGCGACAGGGGCGCGCCCCCGCCGCCCGAGATGACGTAGATGACGCCGTCGCGGGTCGTCTGGTCGTAGGCGCGGATGTGCCCTGCGAACACGTAGCGGACGCCCCGCTGGCGCATGAGCACGGTGAACGCCTCGTTGCCCATCGTCAGCACCTGGTCGGACCCGCGCGGGTCAAAGGGCGGATAGTGCAGCGCCACAATCTTGACGGGCTTCTGCGTGGCCGCCAAATCGGCGTCCAGCCAGGCCGTCTCTTCGGCTCCCAGATACCCCCGCGAGGCGTCCACCACCGCAAAATGCACCTGCCCCCGGTCAAAGGAGTAGTGCACGCCAGGCGCGCCGGTAAACGCCAGGTAGTTGGCCAGCGAGCCGTCCAGCGCGTCCTGATTCCCCGGAACCGGGTACACGGGCAGCGGGAAATCGGCCATGAGTTCGCGCCACGCCTGGAACTCCGCCGCCGACCCACGTTCCACCATGTTGCCCAGATGGATCACGAAACTGTTGCCGTCGGCCTCAATCTGCTTGAGGAGCGCCCGGTACACATCGGGATTCCCGGCGGTCTCCCCGATGACAGCGAAAGAGTACGCGGCGACCGAAGGGTCAAGCGTGGGGCGTGGAGCCACTGGCACCGGCGTGATGGACGGCAGAGGCGTGGGCGTGGGCGACGGCCCCGGCGTTGGCGCGGCAGGGTTCGCCGTCCGGGCCGCGGGAGCCTGGGTCGGGGTCGCCGGCTGCGACGGAGCCGCGAGGAATGCGTACCCCAGCGCCATGCTCAGGACGACCACGCCGCTCAGAATGTACAGGAAGATTTGGCCCGTGCTGCGCCGCCCGCGCTTTCGCGCCATGGATGACCTCCGAACATGTTGTCGGCGCGATTATAGCACCTGCGACAGGGCCGGGCAAAAAGGGCGGGGGTGTATCCACGAATAACACGAATGGGCACAAATGGCGAAGGGTGTTATCCACGAATAACACGAATGCACATGAATGGCGCGGTCCCGCTCGCACGCATTCGCGGCTACGGTCTCTCCACCACCGCCACCGTGCCTGTGCCCTCCACCACCTCGCCCACGACCCAGTACGCCTGCCCGACCTTCTGCATGGCGGCCTCCAGCGCGGCAAGCCGATCGGGGGCGACGGCGATGAGCAGCCCGCCCGACGTCTCTGGGTCGTACAGCAGCAGGCGCGTCTCGTCGGGGATGCCCTCGGCGAAGGACACGTGCGGCTCGTAGAACCGCTCGTTGTTGTACGCGCCGCCCGGGAACACCCATTTGGCCGCGTACTCGTGCGCGCCGGGGAGGAAGGGCAGCGCCTCCAGGACGAAACGGATGCCCACGCCGCTGTTGGCCGCCATCTCTTGCGCGTGGCCCAACAGACCGAAGCCGGTGATGTCGGTGGCGGCGTGGACGCCCACGGCCTGCATGGCGCGCGCGGCGGCCTGGTTCAGGCGCAACATGCTGGCGGTGGCCGCTTCCACGTGGGCGGGGTCGGCCAGCCCCTGCTTGAGCGCGGTGGTGATTACGCCGACACCCAGCGGCTTGGTCAGCACCAAGATGTCGCCGACCTGGGCGCGGCTCTTAGTTACGACCTTGTCGGGGTGCACCGTGCCGGTTACGCACAGGCCGAATTTCGGCTCTTTGTCCTCCATGGTGTGGCCGCCAGCCAGTACCGCGCCCGCCTCGGCGACTTTGTCGCCCGCGCCGCGCAGGATGTCGCCAGCGACCTCCGGCGGCAGGTTCGGCGGAAACGCGGCGATGCTCAACGCCAGCAGCACCTCGCCGCCCATGGCCCACACGTCGCTCATGGCGTTGACGGCGGCGATGGCCCCATAAGTGTAGCCGTCATCCACCACCGGCGCGAAGAAGTCCAGCGTCTGGACGATGGCCAGGTCAGGCGACAGGCGGTACACGGCGGCGTCGTCGGCTTTGCCCAGACCGACGAGCAAGTCCGGGAATTGATCCTCTCGGAAGGCATCTTTCAGTGGCTGCAGAACCTGCGCCAGGGCCTCGGGCCCCATCTTGCCCGCTCAGCCCGCGCACGAGGCAAGGGCCGTCAGGCGAATCTTGTCGCGTTCGTTCATGTTCGGTCTCCTACTCAGAACGTGCGGCGAGGCTTGTGGGAAAACGCTCCCCGCAGCACATTGTACGCCGCCGATGGCCGTTTTGTCCACCCCGCGAGGTGTACGATTCGCTACACGTCGCGGATGTCGTCTATCTCCATCCCCACGGCCTCCAGCGTGCGGCGGGCAGCCTCCGCGTCAATGCGGCTCACCCGCACGCACACGCCGCAATCCGAACTGATGTGTCGCGGCACCGGAATCATCTTGCACGCGATGCCGGCGGCCTGCAAGACCTTCTCGGCGCGGATGGCGTGGCTGGTGCTGTGCACCAGGATCACGGCGTAGGCTTCGCTCATCGCCGCGCCTCCCGCGCCAGGCTTGCCACCGCCGCCACGGCCGCGTCCACTTCCTCTGTCGTGCTGAACACGCCCATGCCAAACCGCACCGTCCCCGCCGGAAAGGTGCCCAGCGTCCTGTGCGCCGCCGGCGCGCAGTGCAGCCCCACGCGGCACAGGATGCCGTGCTCCTCGTCCAGGCGCAGGCCCACTTCTGATGGCTCCATGCCGGCGATGTTGAACGAGACGGTCGCCGTCTGCCGCGCCGCGTCCAGTGGGCCGTACACCGTAACGCCGGGGATGGCCCGCAGGCCGTCTATCGCCCGCTGCGCCAGCGTCCTCTCGTGGGCGCGGATGGCGTCCACGCCCCGCGCCAACACCCAGCGGATGCCCGCGTCCAGCCCCGCAATCCCCACGGCGTTGGGCGTGCCGCTCTCCAGCATGTCGGGCAGAAAGTCGGGCTGCTCCTCGCGTTCCGAGCGGCTCCCCGTGCCCCCGCGGATGAGCGGCTCCATGCGCGACACGTCCACCCGCGGCCCCACCACCAGCCCGCCCGTGCCCATCGGCCCCAACAGCGACTTGTGGCCGGTGAAGGCCAGCAGGTCTATCCCGTCGGCCTGCACGTCAATGGGATAGGCCCCCGCCGTCTGCGCCGCGTCCACCAGGAGGAGCAGGCCGCGCTCGCGGGCGATGCGGCCTGCCTCGCGCACCGGCAGCAGCGTCCCCGCCACGTTGGACGCATGATTCAGCACGATCATGCGGGTATTCGGGCGGATGGCCGCCTCCACGTCGGCGGGGTTCAGGAACCCTTCGGGCGAGCATCGCACCACCGTGAGTTGCACGCCCTCGCACTCCAGCGCGCGCAGCGGGCGCATGACCGAGTTGTGCTCCATGGAACTGGTGATGACGTGGTCGCCGGGGCGCAACAGCCCCCGCATGGCCATGTTCAGCGCCTGGGTAACGTTGGCGGCGAACGCCACGCGCAGCGGGTCGGGCGCGTTCACCAGTTCGCACACCGCCTCGCGCGCCGCGTACACAATCCGCCCGGCCTCCACCGCCGTCCGATGGCCCGAACGGCCCGGGTTGGCGCCCACATCGCGCAGGAAGCGCGTCATGGCCTCCAGAACCTCTGGCGGCTTGGGCCATGAGGTTGCGGCATTGTCAAAGTAGATGATGCCGCTCATGACGTTTCAAACCATGCGGGTTGGCAGGCCGATGTCAGCCCGTGCTAAGGCAATACGCCATCGCGAGGGGAAGGCGCGAGGCAGATGGTGGGCCATGGCGCAATACCTCCTGTCGACATAATCTCCTGGCGGGCGGGTGTTCCCGCTGTGGGCAACAGAAAACCGCTGCCATCACGCGCCGGCAGCGGCCCCAGGAGGTCGCGGCTAGGAGTTGCCTAGGGTGCGGGCCCGACGCCGCACCCCAGCGCGTGACGGCCAACTGCTGGGCGCCAACTGGCACCCAGGGCCATCGCTCATGTGCGGCGACGAACCACCTTGTACACTTTCGTTCTCCTTACCCGAGTGGTCCGAATGGCCTACCCAAGTCTGTGAAGATTATAGCAGACTTCCCGAAAAAATGCAAGCCCCCGCGGCGGCAGACACGCTCCAAAGTTTGTTGGCCGCGCCATGGGCCAGGTGCGACGCACTTCCGAAAGTGCGCCGCACCTTGGTCGCCAACACAAGCCGGAACCGAACCTTGGGGTCTGTATTCCATTCGCGTGGATCCGCGTTATTCGCGGTTACAACGCCGTCGGCTATGGGAGGCCGCTCTGCATGTCTACATTATTTATTCTATTCGCGTGGATTCGCGTTATTCGTGGTTACAATGCCGGCGTCTATGGAAAGCCGCCCTACGTGTGTTGGCATGGTGCCACCGGCCACTGCGAGCGGGGCTTCCATCCGCTTGCCCCAAACGCCCCCATGGGCTATAGTATGCAGCGGCCCGATGCGCGAGGGCCGACAGACCTGACCCTGGGAGTGCAGCCGTTGACCCGACCCTTCCGCGTGTTTCTGGCGATCGCGATCCTCGCCGCCGTGTGCGCGGCGTGCCGGAATCCTGCGCCCACGCCCACCGCCGCGCCCGCGCTCGCCACGGAGCAAGTCCTGGCCCGCGCCCAGCCGCCTGCCCGCGACCCCGTGCAGGTGGCGCGTCGGCTGGGCAGGGCCGTCCCCGACGCCACGCCCCCGCCGCAGGATTACCACGTCGGCGACCGCGCCGCGTTCTGGGTCAGCGACACGCTGCTGAACGCCTACCGCCAGGCCACCGCGACGCTCCAGTCCGCGACGCCTGACCTGTACATGTGGGTGGAGGACGGCTTCGCTATCCCCACGGAGGGTCTGGAAGCGTCGGCCTGCCGCTTCGGCGAAACGACGTTTCCAACCCTGCGCGCGATCTTCGGCGACGAGACGACCACAGGCGCGGACGGGAACCGGCCCCTGCACGTGTTCAACGGTCTGGTGCCCAACACAGGCGCGTACTTCTTCAGCCAGGACGAGTACCCCCGCGCCGTTGCGCCGCGGAGCAACGAGAAAGACGTCATCTTCGTGAACCTGCAGGCCGCCATCCCTGGCACCGAGGGGTACGACGCGCTCCTGGCCCACGAGTTCCAGCACGTGCTCCACTGGCGCAGCGACCCCGACGAGGAGACGTGGGTCAACGAGGGCCTGTCGCAACTGGCCACCCGGCTGGCCGGACTGCCGGTGGACAGTTACGCGGCCTATTTGAGCGCGAGCGACATCCCGCTGGCGTACTGGCCGCCGCGCACCGCCAACGCCGGCCCTCACTACGGCGGCACCTACCTGCTCATGGAGTATCTGCTCCACCGCTACGGCGAGGGCCTCATCCGCGACCTGGCCCGCGAGCCGGCCAACGGCCTGGACGGACTGGAGCGGGCGCTGGGACGCCGAGGGGCCGACTTCGCTTCGCTGTTCCGCGACTGGACCGTCGCCAACCTGCGCGGCGACTACGGGCCGTCTCCGCTGCCGAGGCCATCCGCCCGGGCTATCGCGGCGTTACCGGCGGTCATCGCCGATGCCGTGTCTCCGTTCGGCGTGGACTACATCTCCGTGTCGCCCGCCGGGACCGTGCGCGTGGAATTCGCCGGCCAGGCGAGCGTGGGCCTGTCGCCCCTTCCCGCATCGGACGGGGATCGCCTCTGGTGGTCCAACCGCGGCGACAACAAGGACACGACCCTCACGCGCGCGATAGACCTGACCGGCGTAACCGCGGCGACCTTGCGCGTTTCCATGGCGTACGCGCTGGAGGAGAACTGGGATTTCGCGCTCGCGCTGGTTTCCACCGACGGCGGGGCCACGTGGCAGCCGCTAGCCGGCGCGCACACCCGGCCCATAGCGCCCGAAACCGGCCTCGTCGGGCCGGGGTACACGGGCAACTCGGGTGGAGGCGCGGCCCCCGTGTGGGTGGACGAAACCTACTCGCTGACGCCCTTCGCGGGGCGCAAGGTGCTGCTGCGCTTTGAGTGCCTTACCGACGATGCCATCAACCTGGACGGCCTGTGGCTGCGCGCCCTGGAGATACCCGAAATCCACTGGCGCGACGAGGGCGAGACCGACAACGGATGGGAAGCGCGCGGGTTCGCGCGGGTGGAGAACCGCATCGCCGCGCGGTATCAGGTTACGGCGGTGCTCCACGGCGACCCGCCGCGGGTTGTGCCGATAGATGTGGCGTCGGACGGGACGGCGCAGGCAACCCTGGACGCCGCCGGCGGGCTTACGCTCATCGTGGCGTCGCTCACGCCGTACACATCCCAGGCTGCGGCCTACACGCTGCGTGTGGAACAGCAGGCGTCAGAATAGAGGTGTAGGGCCGCTGGGCGGGTATGGAAACCCGCCCTACGACTGGCGGGTGGAACAGTAGGGCGGCTATCCCTAGCCGCCGCCTGCGCCTCGGGCAGGTGTGGGAACCTGCCCTGCATAGTGGCGGGTATGGAAACCCGCCCTACGAATGGCGGGTGGAACAGTAGGGCGGCTATCCCTAGCCGCCGCCTGCGCCTCGGGCGTGTATGGAAACCTGCTCTGCGTATTGGCGGGTATGGAAACCCGCCCTACGACTGGCGGGTGGAATAGCAGAGGTCAGAATAGGGACAAGAGCAGTTGCCACGCGGAGCGCGCCAGTTCTTGGTACAGGCTGCCGCCCGCGCCGCGGAGGAACTGGAAGGGCGCGTTGGGCGAGCCGATGAACGGGCGCGCGAGCCAGGATACCTGCCCGCCCACCAGCGCGTACACCGCTGCCCACACCCAGAACAGCGTGTCCCGTGCGCGCGATGGGGCCTTGCCCATCCTATCCAGCCCCTGCTTGGCGAACAGGATGCCCAGCGTGGCGCACAGCCCCAGCGCCGCCGCGCAGGCGACCTTGTACAGCCCGTAGTGCCCGACCGAAATCCACAGCGCCAGCAGCGCCGGCGCGAACGCCAGTGCCAGCACCGACACGATGACCAGCATCCCGCTCATCAACAGGAGCGTCTGGTACACGGTCAGCGTGACGCCGGAGTAGAGCGCGAAGAAATGGAAGAGGGGCAGTGTGGCCAGGGTTACCACCGCCACAAGCAGGGGCAATTTGATTGCCGAGGCCAGCATGTAGTATACTCCGCCAGGCACACCCATGACCGCGCCGAAGATGGCCAAGGCCGCGGCCCACGCTACGGCAGCCCACAAACTGTGGCGCACGGGGTTCACGCCTTTTTGCACATCCGAGTAGAAGGCCTTGCGGTCGCGGAAGACCTGCTCCAGGAGCCGATACACATCCATGCGTCTCCTCCGGTGCGGGTTGGGCGCTGCGTGGGGATTGTAGCATCGGCCCGCCGTGGACGTCAACCGGCGGGTGGGCGCTGCGCAGTCGGCGGG
Organism: Chloroflexota bacterium; assembly: GCA_014360805.1. NCBI lineage: Bacteria > Bacillati > Chloroflexota > Chloroflexota bacterium. The sequence goes on along the minus strand of JACIWU010000022.1, from coordinate 19,105 downwards.
CGGCATTCGGCCGCGCTGCCTCGTTCCCGTGGGCTTTTCTCCGCGTTGTCGGCTTTAGCGGGGCGAGCACCGGGTTGGGCCCGACAACGTGTTCATATTCTGTTGAGGAGGAACCCATGAACACCGTACCCGATCGCAACATCGCCATGGAACTCGTCCGCGTAACCGAGGCGGCTGCCCTGGCGTCGGCCCGATGGATGGGGCGCGGCAACAAGGAGGCCTCGGATCAGGCCGCCGTGGACGCCATGCGCCTGGTCCTGAACACCATCCAGATGGATGGCGTCATCGTCATCGGCGAAGGGGAGAAGGACGAGGCCCCCATGCTGTACAACGGCGAGCGGCTGGGCACCGGCGAGCCGCCCCAGGTGGACATCGCCGTGGACCCCATTGACGGGACGCGGCTGCTGTCGCTGGGCAGGCCCGGGTCGCTGTCGGTGGTGGCGCTGTCGGAGCGCGGGACGATGTACGCGCCCGGCAAGATCGTGTACATGGACAAGATCGCCGTGGGCCCGGAGGCGAAGGGCGCCATTGACATCAACGCGCCCGTGGCCGACAACCTGCGCGCCATCGCCAAGGCCAAAGGCAAGGACGTGGACGACCTGACGGTCGTGGTGCTGGACCGCCCGCGCCACGAGAAACTCATCGCCGAGATTCGGGCGTGCGGCGCGCGCATCAAGTTGATCACCGACGGCGACATTTCGGGCGGCCTCATGGCGGCCACCGAGGGCACCGGCATGGATGTGCTCATGGGCGTGGGGGGCTCGCCCGAAGCGGTCATCACCGCCTGCGCCCTCAAGTGCATCGGCGGCGACATGCAGTGCAGACTCTGGCCGCGCAACGACGAGGAGCGCCGCTGGGCCGTAGAAAACGGCCGCGACCCCGACAAGGTGCTCACCATAGACGACCTGGTGGCGGGCAACAACATCTTCTTCGCAGCCACCGGCATCACCGACGGCGAACTGCTCAAGGGGGTGCGCTACTTCGGCCATGGGGCCAAGACCTACTCCCTGTCCATGCGCTCCAAGTCGGGCACGGCGCGGTATATTGAGGCCACCCACCGCTGGGACAAACTGATGCAGATTAGCCAAATCCGATTTGACTAATCACAAGAAATGTGATATACTATACCTAGTCAAGGCTCCGGCAGGTCCTCGTCGTTTTGGTGCGCGGCGTATCCGTTGGTCCCCATAGGTTCCACCTCCCGAGGCCGGCAGAACCTTGTGGGGACAAGGTTTCGGCGAGTCGCATGTGGGACTGCCAGATATGGAGAGAGATAATCGCGCGATTCAGGTGCCCTCTCGCAGATCCTCTCAATGTCCCTTCCATACGGTCATGAGCACCTGCAACGCAAATCCAAACAGAAGTGTATTATGGAAGAACGAATGACAGAAGAAAACGAGCAAATCGCACAAACCCCAACGCCACCGCCAGCCCGGAACGTGATGAACATCGCGGAACTGGAAGAGAAAACGCTGGGCGAATTGCAGGACATGGCCAGGGCCATGGGCATTTCGGGCTACAGCCGCCTGAAGAAGACGGACCTGGTGTTCCGCCTGCTGCGCGCCAACGCCGAGAAGCAGGGGCTCATCTTCGGTGGCGGCGTGCTGGAAATCGTGCAGGATGGCATCGGCTTCCTGCGGTCGGACCACCTGCTGCCTGGCCCCGAAGATGTGTATGTGTCCCAGTCGCAGATACGCCGATTTGGCCTGCGCACGGGCGACTTCGTCATCGGCCAGGTGCGCCCGCCCAAGGACACCGAGAAGTACTACGGCCTCCTGCGCGTGGAGGCGGTCAACGGCCTGGACCCCGAGACGGCCAAGCGCCGCCCGGACTTTGAGCGGCTGACCCCCATCTTCCCGAACCGCGCCTTCAACCTGGAGACCACGCCCGACATCCTGGCCACGCGTCTCATCAACCTTCTGGCGCCCATTGGCCGAGGACAGCGCGGGCTTATCGTCTCGCCGCCCAAGGCCGGCAAGACCACCATCCTCAAGCAGATTGCCAACGCTATCAGCGCCAACCACCGCGAGGTGCACCTGATGGTGTGCCTCATCGGCGAGCGCCCCGAGGAAGTTACCGACATGGACCGTTCGGTGGAAGCCGAGGTCGTGAGTTCCACCTTTGACGACCCGGTGGAAGAGCACACCAAGGTGGCCGAGATGGCCCTGGCGCGGGCCAAGCGCCTGGTGGAAAGCAAGCGCGATGTGGTGATCCTGCTGGACAGCATCACGCGCCTGTCGCGGGCCTACAACCTGGTCGTCCCGCCCAGCGGCCGCACCCTGTCGGGTGGGCTGGACCCCAGCGCCCTGTACCCGCCCAAGCACTTCTTCGGCGCGGCGCGCAACATAGAAGAAGGCGGCAGCCTGACCATCATCGCCACATGCCTGGTGGACACCGGCAGCCGCATGGACGACGTCATCTACGAGGAATTCAAGGGCACGGGCAACATGGAATTGCACCTCAACCGCAAACTGGCCGAACGCCGCATCTTCCCCGCCTTCGACATAGAGCGTTCGGGCACGCGGCGCGAGGAGTTGCTCCTTGACCGCGAGACGCTCCAAAAGGTATGGACGCTGCGGCGCATGATCTCCGCCATCGGCGGCGGCGAGGAAGCCATCGTGCCCATCCTGGAGCGGCTCCGGAAGACGAAGAACAACCGCGAGTTCCTGGCGACTCTTACGAAAGACATCCTGTAGCACTGGGCACAACGGAGAGGGAATTGGCGGAAACAACCCAAGAACGCGAGGACGGCGCAAAGGACGCGCCGCAGGCCCTGCGGGGCCTGGCCCTCGCCGGCAAGCGATTGCGCGAGTCGCTTCGCAGCACACACGCGCTCCCGCGTCTGGGTGCGCATGGGATGCTCCTGGCCCTGGCCGTGGTTGCCATCTGGCTGGCGCAGCCGAAGGCGACGCCGGCTCCCGAAGCCGTGGCACTCTCGCAGGCCGAGCCGCGCCCGTACACGGTGCTTGCGGCCCGCGGCGGTATCCGCACGACCGACGACTCCCTGTTCCATCGCGCGCCGGTGCCTCACACCACCATTCCCGAACGCCCGCGCAAGGAAGTCATCACCTACACCGTGCAGTACGGCGACACCCTGTACGGCATCGCCGAGCAGTTTGGCATCAGCGGCAACACCATCATGTGGGCCAACCCCCAACTGGAACTGAACCCCGACCTGCTGCAAATCGGCGAAGAACTCATCATTCTGCCCGTGTCCGGCGTGTACCACAAGGTGGTCAAAGGCGACACGGTGGAGAGCGTCGCCAAGCAGTACAAGGTGGAGCCATCGGCCATCCTGGAATGCGAGTACAACCACCTGGGCGACCCGCCGCAGTTGCAGGTGGGCACGTACCTCATCGTCCCTGGCGGGCGCAAACCCTACGTGCCGCGCGTCGTCCACGTGTACAGCGGCCCGATTCCCGAAGGCGCGTCCAGAGGCACGGGCGCGTTCGTGTGGCCCACCACAGGCGCCATCTCCCAGAGTTACTGGGAACTCCACCGCGCCATAGACATCACGTGGGCCGAGGGCACGCGCATCGTTGCCGCCGATTCCGGCTACGTGGCCCTGGTCGGCTCCAGCAACACCGGCTACGGCAAATACGTGGTCATAGACCACGGCAACGGATTCCAGACGTTGTACGCCCACTTCAGCATCTTCTACGTCAAGCCCGGGCAATCGGTGCGGAAGGGCGAGGTCATCGGCCTGATGGGCTCTACCGGACGATCCACCGGCCCGCACTTGCACTTTGAGATTCGCAAGGACGGCGTGCAGCGCAACCCGCTGAACTACCTGCCCAGGCCGTAGGTTGGCCTGGCATCAGCACCGCGAACGGGGCACGAGTGCCCCGTTTTTGTTTCCCATGTCCCGGACATCTCTTCGTGCGATTTTCGTAAATTTTCGCGAGGGTATTGACATTTTTCGCATCCTGTGCTATAATGTACATAGACGATCGTCTTGACGGGCAGGCCGCGGCCGTTCGCTCATTGCAAGAGGAGGGTGAGATGGCAAAGGTACTGGTGGTGGACGACGACCCGGACTTTGTGGAGATTTCTCGGATGGTGCTGGAATCCAAGGGGCATGTGGTGTCCACGGCGGCCAATGGCGATCAGGCACTGGAGCGTCTGCGTGCCGACAAGCCCGACATCATCCTGCTGGACATCATGATGGCGACGGTGTTGGACGGGCTGGATGTCAGCCGGGTCATCCGCGAGGACCCCAACCTCAAGGACATCCCGATTGTCATGGTTACCTCCATCGCCAACACGCCGCACGCGAAACTTTTCCCCACGGACGAATCCCTGTCCGTAGATGGCTGGATTTCCAAGCCGGTGAACCCGACGGAACTACTGCAGACCGTGGAACGACTCACGTAGAATCCCAACACTCGGAGCCAAAGGAGGCCTCGCATGCCAAAGATCCTGATTGTGGACGACGACCCCGACTTTGTATCCGTAATACGCTCCATCCTCCAGCCAGAAGGGTATGAGATCAGCACGGCGAGCAACGGCGAACAGGCGCTGAAGGTCATGAAGAAAGACAAGCCTGACCTGGTACTCCTGGACATCATGATGTCCTACGTGCTGGACGGCGTGGACGTATCACACAAGATCGCCGAAGACCCACAACTCAAGGGGACGCCGGTGCTCCTGGTAACTTCCCTCACCGTTACGCCCGAGTCGGGAATGTTCCCCACCGATGAGGACATTCCGGTGGACGGGTGGATCACCAAGCCGGTGAACCCGCAGCAACTCAAGGAGCGCATCGCGGCGTTGCTGGCGCGAGGTTGATTCCGCCGCGCGCGCTGCCGTAGCCAATCGGGTGCGGCCAGGAGGCCCTATGGAAAAGACCCGCATCGGCGGCGTCATCCGCAGAACGCATCTGGCCCAGATTGAGGTCTTGTCGGTGCCCGACAGGCCGGGGGTTGCGGCTGCCCTGCTCAAGGCGCTGGGCGACGCGCATATCAACGTCCAGTTCATCGTCCAGTGCATAGACTCCGAGAACCGCGACCACATCGTGCTCTGCGTGGACCGCGACGATATGGCCCGAGCCATGGCGTTGGTCAATCAGGTGAGCCCGCAACTCTGCGCGGGCTGCATCCGCGTGAACGAGGATGTGGCCATCGTGTCCATCTTCGGGCCCGACTTCCGCGAACGTCCGGGCATCGCCGGCCAGATGTTTGACGCCCTGGCCTCGGAAAACATCAACATCCTGGCCATCAGCACGTCCATCTCCACTGTCTCGTGCGTGATCCAGAATGCCGATCTGCAAAAGGCCGATCAGGCGCTGCTGCGAACTTTTGAACTCCCCTGACCGGAAGGGCATCATCAAGTTCTGTTCATGGAGGTGAAGCGGAATACAACAAGGAGCGTGTTCGGGCAGTCCATCGTAGGAACTCAGAATGGAGGTGAAGGAACCGCATGGAAATCAGCCGACGCGATTTCATGAAGGTGTCGGGCTTGACGGCGGGGGGGCTGCTCCTGCCCACGCGGCTGGCTGCTGCCGAGGAGGTGCGGCGCTTCCCGCTCCACAAGCCCATCGGCGAGGGACACACCGTCTGCCCATACTGTTCCACGGGATGCGGCCTACTCATCGCCACCGACGAAACCGGCCACATCATCAACTCAGAAGGCGATCCCGACCACATTATCAACCGAGGGGCCCTAGACCCCAAGTCCGTGTCGGTGCGCCAGATGTCCATCAGCGACCTGCGCCTGAAGAAGGTGATGTACCGCGCTCCCGGCAGCGACAAGTGGGAGGAAAAGACCTGGGACTGGGCCATCGCCGAGATCGCCAAACGGGTCAAGGCCACGCGCGATGCCACCTTTGAGGAGAAGGACGCCAACGGCGTAACCGTGAACCGCACCCAGGCGATCGCGTGGTTAGGTGGCGCCGCCAACAACAACGAGGACTGCTACCTGGCGCAGAAGTTCGCGCGCGCCCTGGGCCTGGTGTGGATAGAGCACCAGGCGCGGATATGACACTCGGCCACTGTGGCCGGTCTGGCCACAACGTATGGCCGTGGTGCCATGACCAATCACTGGATTGACCTGAAGAACTCCGATTGCGTCTTCGTCATCGGAGCCAACCCGGCCGAGAACCATCCGGCCTCCATGTACTGGATCAACGCCGCCATAGACAAGGGCGCGAAACTCGTCGTCGTGGACCCGCGCTTCACACGCACGGCATCCAAGGCCCACATCTATGCCCCCATCCGAAGCGGCACCGACATCGCCTTCCTCGGCGGCATGATCAACCACATTCTGCAGAACGAACTATACCACAAAGAGTACGTGGTCAACTACACCAATGCCGCCACGCTCGTCTCGCCAGACTTCAAAGGCCCGGCGGATCTGGACGGCCTGTTCTCGGGTTACGACCCGACCAAGCGCGCCTACGACCGCACCACGTGGGCCTACCAGCGGGACGCCGACGGCAACATCAAGCGCGACGAGACGCTGCAGGACCCGAACTGCGTCTTCCAACTCCTGAAGAAGCACTACGCCCGCTACACGCCCGACCTGGTCTCCCAAATCACCGGCTGCCCCAAGGATCTGTTCCTGAAGGTAGCCGAGACCTTCGCGGCGACCGGCCAGCCCGGCAAGGCAGGCACCATCCTGTACGCCATGGGGCAAACGCAGCACACCGTCGGGTCGCAGAACGTGCGGGCTATGGCCATGCTGCAACTGCTCCTGGGCAACATCGGCGTGCCCGGCGGCGGCGTCAACGCGCTGCGCGGCGAGTCCAACGTGCAAGGCTCCACCGACATGGGCGTGCTGTACCACATCCTCCCCGGCTACATCGGAACGCCGTCGGCCGCCGCCCACAAGGACCTGGCGGAGTACATCCAAAAGGAGACCCCCAAGACCGGTTACTGGGCCAACAAGCCCAAGTTCCTTATCAGTCTGCTCAAAGCCTGGTGGGGAGATGCCGCCACCAAGGACAACGACTTCTACTTTGATTACCTGCCCAAGCGGGCGGGCGACCACTCGTGGATCTCGCTGTTCCAGGCCCTGCACGCGGGCAAGATCAAGGGAATGTTCCTGATGGGACAGAACCCCGCGGTGTCGGGCCCCAACAACCGCATGGAGCGCAAGAGCCTGGGCAACCTGGACTGGATGGTGGTCATGGAGTTGTTTGAGACCGAGACCGCCGGCTTCTGGCACGCGCCTGGGGTCAACCCCAAGGACATCAAGACCGAGGTCTTCCTCCTGCCCGCCGCCGACGCCCTGGAAAAGGCCGGCAGCATCGTTACCAGCGGGCGGCTCATCCAGTGGCGGCCCGCCGTGGCCCGTGCACCGGGCGAGGCTAAGAGCGACATCTGGATTCTGGACCGTCTGGTGAAGGCCATCAAGCAGGCCTACGCCGGCAGCACCGCCGCCAAGGACAGGGGCCTCCTGGACCTAGTCTGGGACTACGGCGACCCGCCCGACCCGGAACGTGTCGCCATGGAGATCAACGGATACTGGGCCGCCGACGTGGTGGACGACAAGGGCAACATCGTGGGCAAGAAGGGCGACCTGTTCACCACCTTCGGCGTGCTCCGCGACGACGGGACTACCGCTTCGGGGTGCTGGATTTACGCCGGCTACTTCGCCACGATGGACGATGGCGAGGGGCGGCGCCTGCCCGCCTGCAAGCGCCGTGGCACCAAAGACCCGGGCGGCCTGGGCACCTACCCGTACTGGGGTTGGGTCTGGCCGGTCAACCGCCACATCATCTACAACCGCTGCTCGGCAGACCCCAACGGCAAGCCCTGGAGCCAGGAGAAGGCGCTCATCTGGTGGGACGAGGCCCAGAAGAAGTGGGTCGGCTACGACGTGCCCGACTTCGCCCCAACCAAAGCGCCCACCGCTCCCGGCGGCAAGGATCCCTTCATCATGCTCGCCGATGGCAAGGGTGCGCTGTTCGGCCCGCTGGCCGACGGCCCCTTCCCCGAGCACTACGAGCCGTTGGAAAGCCCCGTCAAGAACCTGCTGTCGGGCACTCAGAACAATCCGGCCATCAAAGTGTGGACCACGGACCAGGACAAGGAAATCGGCGACCACGTGGGAACGCCCGACAAGTTCCCCATCGTCGCTACCACGTACCGATTGGTAGAGCACTGGCAGGCGGGGGCCATGTCCCGCACGCTCCCCTGGCTGGCCGAGGCCCAGCCTGAACTGTTCGTGGAAATGAGCAAAGACCTGGCCAGCCGCAAGGGCATCCAGAACGGCGAAAAGGTCATCGTAAGCAGCGCCCGCGGGCAGGTTACCGCCGTGGCCATCGTTACCGATCGCGTGCAGCCGCTGGTGGTGGACGGGAAGAAGGTGGACCTGGTGGGCTTGCCCTGGCACTTCGGCTGGGCAGGCATCGCCACCGGCGACGTCGTCAACGACCTCACGCCTCACATCGGCGACGCCAACACCATGATCCCCGAATACAAGGCCTTCCTTGTGGACATCAGAAAGGCGGTGTAGCCATGGAAAAGGTAGCGATGCTCTACGACTCATCCAAATGCATGGCCTGTAGGGGTTGTCAGGTGGCCTGCAAGCAGTGGAACGACTTGCCGGGCACCAAGACGACCAACCGCGGCTCCTACGAGAACCCGCCCGACCTGTCGCCCTACACCTGGACGCGCATCCGCTTCATTGAAAAGTACGAGGGCGGACAGATGAGGTGGCTTTTCCTGGCGCAGGGCTGCATGCACTGCACCGACGCCGCCTGTGTCAAGGTCTGCCCCACCGGCGCGCTCAAACATCATCCCATGGGCCTGGTTACGCTGGAGCAGGATCTGTGCAACGGCTGCGGCTACTGCACCCAGTTCTGCCCCTTCCACATCCCGCGCCTGCTGACCGATGTCCTGACGGGCAAGGGCAAGTCGTTCAAGTGCACCTTCTGCATGGACAGGGTTACCAACGGCGAGAAGCCCGCCTGCGTGAAGACGTGCCCCGCGGGGGCCTTCTCGTTCGGCGAACGGAATGAGATGATCGCCAAAGGGCGCGAGCGGGTGCTGTACCTCCAGAAGAACGGCCATCCCAACGCCAACCTGTACGGCGACATGCTGCTGGGCGGCCTGGGGCGCATGTATGTTCTGCTGGACAAGCCCGAGACCTACGGCCTGCCCACAAGCCCGGCGTCGCCGGCGTTGACCCACGTGTGGCAGGATTGGGTGCAGCCGCTGGTTGGCGCATCCTTTGGCGTAACCGCGCTGGCCGCCATCACGGCGTTCTTCATCGCCCGGCGCCACATCCGCATGGAGGAAGTAGAATGAGTGTACGAGTCAAAGGGACAGACACCGCAATCCGCATCCGCTGGATTCCGCGCTACACGGCGCTGGAACGCTACCTGCACTGGGGGCACACCCTGACCTTCATCCTGCTGACGATGACCGGCATGGTGCTGTTCTTCCCGTTCCTGGCGCCGCTGGCTCGGGGCGAGGCGGGGCAGTTCATGCGCCTGGTGCACCGCATCAGCGCCGTGTTCTTCGCAGCCGTGCCGCTCAGTTACGCCATCCTGCAACCGAGGCGCCTGCTGCTTACGCTCAAGGAACTGCGGTTCGGGCGCGATGACATCGGCTGGCTCAAGGGCGCCATCCCTTACTATCTGCTGGGTAGGCACGTGGACATGCCGCCGCAGGGCCGATGGAACACCGGCGAGAAGATGAATGCCGTGATCCTGGTGTCGGGCACCATCATCTTCGTGCTGACCGGCGCGCTCATGTGGTTCGGCAAGGGCGTGCTGCCCGTGGGCGTCTTCCAGGCCGCGGTCATCATCCACGACCTGACCATGTTCGCCACCGTCAGCATGTTCATCATCCACTTCTACCTGGCAGTGGGCCACCCGCTGATGTGGCAGTCGCTGGTGAGCATGCGATACGGCGTAATCTCCGAGTCCTACGCCCGCGAGCACCACGCCAAGTGGTACTACGGCGAGGAACGGGCCAAGAAACTGTACGAGGAAGCCAAGGCGAAAGCGGCCGCCCAGGCCAAGGCAGAGTAGCCATGAGCCCAAACGCGGATCGGCCGTTATCGCCTCACTACTCCATCGCCGAGACGCTGGGCGCCCTGCGGGAGGCCAGGGGCGACAACCCCGGCCTGGCCGCCCTGCTGGCGTTGTACGACGAAATCCTAGCGGCGCAAGCCCTGGCTGAGGGAGAAGGGAAGGGGGGCGCCCTTCCCTTCTCCACACCCGACAACCGCGACCTGGCGAAGGGCGTCCCCTGGTTGCGATGGTCAGACCTGCGGCTGGAGGGCAACCTCTTCGCCGACGAGGTGGCGGGCATGGCCGCGGTGCTCCGCAAATACCGGCAGGAATGGGCCGGCGCGGCAGTGGAGGCCGCGCCCGCGAGCCTGATGGCGCTGGCCCAGGCCGCCGTGGAAGAACGCCGCTCGCTCCTCGCCGACGGCGCGTCGCTGACCGAGGCTGCCGTGGAGATGGCGCTGGAGGGCGAACTGCGCCGACTGGCCGGAGGGGTGGTGCCCCACCTGCCCGTGGACGAGTGGCGACGACCCACATGCCCGTTCTGCGGCAGCGCGCCGGTGCTGGCGCTACTGGAGCCATCGGTGGGCGGGCGCTACCTGTTCTGCCAGCGATGCTTCACCTGCTGGCCCTTCCGCCGCGTCGGATGCACGTTCTGCTCCAACGACGCCAACATGGTGTACTACACCACCGGCCATGCGGCCTACCGCTTGTACGAGTGTCCCGTTTGCCAAAATCGCCTGAAGACGATAGACTTACGGGCGCTGTCCAGGCCCGTCAATCCGGCGGTGGAGCATCTGCTCACGGTGGGGCTGGACCTGGTCGCCATGGGCGTAGCGTAGGCCCCATGGGGGCCTATCCCGATGCCTGAGGAATGGAACGTGCGAGCCGATGATACGATCCCACTGCAACAGGCGCGTCGTGGCACCGACTGGCGCGCCTACATACAGGTCCTCAAGCCGCGCGAGACCTTGCTCCTGGCGTTCGCCGGCCTGGCGACGGCGGTGCTGGCGGCGGGCGGCGCGCCCCCGCTGGGCCGCCTGCTGTGGACTACCCTGGCCGTAACCATGGGGAGCGCGGGCGCCAACGGCCTCACCAACTACCTGGATCGCGACATGGACGCGCGCATGGAACGCACGCGCCATCGCCCCCTGCCCAGCCGCCGCATATGGCCCGCCGAGCGCATGTTGCCCCTGGCCATCGGTCTTGTGCTCGCGGGGCTGGTCATCGCGTGGGCGCTCAACCCCTGGGCCTTCGTCGCGGGCCTGGTCGGAGTCCTGGCGTCCGTCGTCGTCCGCAAGCGTTCCATCACCCACGTGCCGCTGGGCGAATTCGCCAGTTGCGCGCCGTTCCTCATCGGGTGGCTGGGCGTCAACCCTCGTCCAGAGCCGCTCATGTGGGGGCTGTGCGGCCTCATCTTTGTCTGGACGCCCATCCACGTGTGGAGCCTCATGGAGGCGTACCGCCACGACTACCTGCAGGCGGGCGTGCGCATCTTCCCGCTGACCATCACCCCCCGCCAGAACATGGGCATCCTCTTGGGCCTGGCGGTGGCGCTGGGCGTGGAAACCCTGTCCATGCCGCTGTTCAGCGATCTGGGCGCGTTGTACGCGGTGGGGGCGTTGGCGCTCAACGTGGCGCTCATCGGCAGCAGCGTGCGCCTGTTCCGCACGGGGATGACGCAGGCGGCCTGGAAAATGTACAAACTCTCGGCGTATCCATACCTGGGACTCATCCTGACGCTGGCCTGCCTGGACCGTTGGGTGGCATTGCTGTTTTATTGACGCTCGCTTTTTCGTAAGAACATGCGATGTGGTAGCATAGTGCCCGGAGACCTATCGGGAGATCGCGCGTTCGGTTGGCGCTGCTCTCTCGGCGGTCATCGTAGAGCAAATTGCCGGTTTGCCCTACGTCTAGTGCGTTCCCTGTTCCGACAGGCCGAAATGGAGATGTGAGCGTTCTATTGAAGTAGCGGGATTCAATAGTAGGACCCTCACACAACCCCCTTGCCTTGAGGAGGGCTGGGCGTGTATCAGATTGATAACCTGGATCGGGAGATCATTCGGTACCTGCAGGAGGACGGGCGCGCCAGCAACGTGGATGTAGCCCGCGCCCTGGGCGTGGCCGAGGCCACCGTGCGCAAGCGGCTGGAGCGCCTTATAGACGAGGGCATCGTGGCATTCTCCGCGTGCGTGGAGCCCAAGCGCGTGGGGCTGGAAACCCACACCATCCTGCTCATCAAGGCCGAGGTGGGCCAGGTGGAGCGGGTAGGGCGCGCCCTGGCCGCCATGCCCGAGGCGCGCTGCGTCCACTTTCTCACCGGCGAGTACGACATCATGGCTGAGGTGCTGTTGGCGAACACGGCGGCCCTGTCGCGCTTCCTCACCGAGAAAATCAGCCTCATCCCAGGCATCTCGCGGGTGTCCACATCGCACGTGTTGGCGACGTTCAAGGAGCCTCACCAGTGGACCCTGCCGGAAACCGCGCCGCCCCGTATCCTGGTGGTGGACGACGACCCCGACTTCGTGGAGATCGTGCGCCAGGTGCTGAAGAGCGAGCGTATGGATGTGGTCAGCGCCGGCACGGCGGAAGATGCGCTGGCGCGCGCCCGCGCCATGAAGCCCGATCTCATTATCATGGATGTGATGATGAGGGGCGTCCTGGACGGCGTGGACGCCACGCGAGATCTGCGCCAGGAGCCGGAGTTCGCCGACGTTCCCATCCTGATGATCACGTCTATCCCCACGTCGGAACACGCGGCTCTGTTCCCGACCGGAGAAGATTTGCCCATAGACCAACTGCTGGCCAAGCCGGTCAACCCGCAGCGACTCGTGGACGAGGTGCGCCGCCTGCTCAAACGACGGTAGCGCCCCAGGCGCAGAATGGAGCATCCCCAATGGCGAGGATACTCATCGCGGACGATGACGACGACTTCGTAGAGCAGATGCGCCTCGCGCTGCAGGGCGCAGGGCACGAGGTGTGCGCGTGCCACAACGGAAAAGAGGCCGTGGCCCTGCTCGCTGCCTTCCCCGCAGACTTCCTCATCCTGGACATGCGTATGTCGTACACGCTGGACGGGATGGACGTTCTGCGCCAAATCTGCATGGGCGCGGCGCGCAGGCAGCCCGCGGTCATCGTGGTGTCGGCGCTGGACGGGGCGATGGCCGAGATTCAGGAGCGCGTTGCCGCGCTGGGCGCCGTGGCGTGGCTCAGGAAGCCGGTGGCGCCGGCGGACATCCTGGCGCAGGTGCAGGCACACCCGCCGAACGGCGCAATCGGGAGCCGCTAACCCTGCGCTTCGCCTTCCGATTTGCGGGCCGCATTCGGTGTTGCCACGGGCTGCGGCTCGGCATGCAGGGGCAGCCTGAAGGTGAAGCGCGACCCTTTGCCCGCCTCCGACTCCACGGAAATGTTCCCGCCGTAGGTCTCCACGATGCGCTTCACGATGGGCAGACCGAGACCCGTGCCGCCGGAGACCATCTCCTTGGCGGTGCGGGTTCGGTAGAACTCGTCAAAGACTCGCGGCAGGTCCTCGGCCGCAATGCCGATGCCCGTATCCTCCACCACGCCTTCCACCGCGTCGTCGCGCACGGCCAGCGACACCGACACGCTGCCGCCTTCGGGCGTGTAGCGAATGGCGTTGCTGATGAGGTTTGTCCACAGTTGGCGGATATGATCGCGGGTGGCGAGGACGGTGGGATTGGCCTCGGCACGAACGGAGAAGGCGATGCGCTTCTTGGCGGCCTCCACCTGAAGCAAATCGGCCACCTGTTTGAGCACGTCGCCCACGGGGACGGGCACGCGCTTCTCTTCGGGCGCGGCATCCTTCACGCGCGCCAGGGCCAGTAGATCCTCAATCAGCGCCAGCAACTCCGACGCGCGCTGGTCGGACCGTTCCAGCATCTCCCGTTGCTTGTCGGGGTCGGCGTATCCGTCCAGGATGAGCCGCAGGTAGCCCTGGATGGCCGCGACGGGCGCGCGCAATTCGTGCGCCACGGTGAGCATGAAGGCGCTCTTCATCTTATCCAGGCGCTCCAGTTCCTCCTTGGCCCGCGCCAGTTCCTGCGCTTCGGCCTCCAGCGCCTGCATGCGCTTGGACTCCAGCACCAGCCGCCGCCGCTCCAGCCCCTGGTGCACCGCCAAGATGAGCGTGTCGGCCGAGAAGGGCTTGGAGATGAAATCGTAGGCGCCCCGCTTCACCGCCTGCACGGCCAGTTCCACCGTGGCGTAGCCGGTGATGATGATGCACACGATGTCGGGGTCGTGGGCGTGGATGGGATCCAGCAGATCTATGCCCGTGATGTCCGGCATCATCACGTCCAGGAGCACCAGGTCGGGGCTCCACTCCTGCACCTTGCGCAGCCCCTCGGCGCCGTTCTCCGCCACCTCCACCGAATACCCCAGGGGCGCGAGCACGCGCCGACACCCCTCGCGGATTCCGAGTTCGTCGTCAATGACCAGGATGCGTGGGTATTTCTCTGTCATGCGGCGGCCTCCTGCTTATGCTGCGGCGCTTTCATCCGCGCCGGTCGGTTGGGCCTGCGCGATGCGCACCGGCAGGATCACCGTGAACCGCGTCCCTTTGCCCACCTGGCTCTGCACGGTGATCTGCCCGCGGTGCATTTTCACAATGCCGTAGGTGATCGCCAAGCCCAGTCCCGTGCCGCGACCGATGGGCTTGGTCGTGAAGAACGGCGTGAACAACTTGGGGATGTTCTCCGGCGGGATGCCGATGCCCGTATCTTCCACGGAGATGTGAACCCGATCTCCCGCTGGGTCCAGCGCCGTTGTGAATGTGAGCGTGCCGCCCTCGGGCATGGCCTCGGCGGCGTTGTTGGCCAGGTTCACCAGCACCTGGCGCAATTGCGTCGGGTCGGCCTGGATGATGGGAAGGTCGGGCGCCAACTTCTGGACGATGACGACGTCCTCGTAGAGGGGCAGGCGCTCCAAATCGCTGGCGAGTTCGCGGACCAGGTCGTTGACGTCGGTCTCCTGGGCCATGACGCGGCTTTGGCGGGCAAAGTTCAGCAGCGCCGTAACGATCTCCTTGCAGCGCGTCGCCTCCCGCGAGATCATCTGCAAGTCGTCCTTGATGGTGGAGTCGGGAGGCACCTCGCGGTTCAGGATGTCGGAGTAGAGCATGATGGTGCCCAGGGGGTTGTTGATCTCGTGGGCCACC
Source organism: Chloroflexota bacterium (assembly GCA_014360805.1). Lineage (NCBI taxonomy): Bacteria > Bacillati > Chloroflexota > Chloroflexota bacterium. The sequence goes on along the minus strand of JACIWU010000022.1, from coordinate 3,968 downwards.
CCCGCCGCCAACTGGCCGATGGAGGCCAGGTTCCTGGCGTGCAGGAGTTCGTCCTGGGTGGACTGCAATTCGTCCACCATGCGGTTGAAGGATTCGGACAGTTCGCGGAGTTCGCCGCGCCCCTTCTCGGGCACGCGGACGGACATGTCGCCGCAGGCGACCCGAGCGCTGGCCGTTACCAGTGTGCTGATGGGTTGGGTTATGGAGCGGGCCACCGGCAGCGACAAGAGCACCGCGATGAGAATGCTCACGACGGCGATGAGGACGACGCGGCGGTTGAAGTCGCGCACCAGCGATAGGAACGCCTCCTCTCGCGCGCCCACGTATAGGATGCCCACCACCTGATTGGCATGATTGTGCAAGGGGGAGTAGCGCGTGATGAAGTCCTCCTTCACCACGAACGCGCGGCCGGTGTACTCCTGGCCCTCGTACAAGACGACTTTGGCGACTTCTTCGGACAGGCGCGTGCCGATAGCGCGCTCGCCTGTCTCCGTGAGCACGTTGGTGGACACGCGCCAGTCGCCCAGGAAGAGGGTGGCCGTGTCCACGCCGGCGACCTGCTTGATGCGGTCCACCAGGGTGAAGTCGCGGTTGAACAACTGCATCACGACCACGAAGCCGAGGACCTCGTCGGAAGGCCCGCGTGCGGGCGCCACCGCCATCAGCGCCAGGCCCGCCGTGCCCTCTCGCGGGTCAAACAGTTCTGGAGAGGCTTTCGGTGTCTCTATCAGCGGGATGTGCGCCTGCTCGGCCAGGCCAATGGGTTCCAGATACTCGGCAGGGACGATCTCCGTGCCCGATGTCAGCGCGCCCCGCCGGAGCGCCGCCGCCACGATGGGCAGGCTGCTCCAATCTATGTCGCGGCGGATAGGACGCTGGACCCCATACGCGAAGAGGACGCGCCCGGCCGCCAGATGCCCGTCGGGGCGGAACACGCCGATGAACTGGGTCCCCTCCAACTCATTGCTCACGATGCGGTTTTGGATCATTCGCTCCATGACGCGCAGGGTTTCGTCCTTTGAGAGGTTTTCGGGCGATAGGTATATGGGCAATTCGTTGTCCAGCGCCAGGCTGACGGCGACGGCCGTAACCTGGCGGCGCGCGCTATCGTAGAACGCCCGCGCCAGGTTCATGTCGCGGTCCACGCGGTCGGTAATGGCGTGCGCCAGGTAATCTTGAATCACGCGCGAGATGGCCAGGGAGCCGAAGGCCACGGGAACGAAGGCAACCAGGAAGAAGGCAATGAGAAGGATGCGGTGAAGATACCCGCGGAACAGCCCCCGCAGAGGCCGCAGAACCTGTGCGAGGCCCCCTTTCATGGGCTACCCCCTCCTTTCGGCGAACGGTGCCAGCAGGCTTCTGTTTCGTGCACGGCTCTCGCACGGGAATTATAGCACCGGCGCGCGCCGCCCGCAAGCGCAGCGCGTTGGTGCCCGCCGCGCCGACGGGCGAAGCCGCTCGCAACGGAGGAAAGCCGTATCCACGAATCGCCACGAACCTCAACGGACGGGCGACGAGACCGTGCCCGGCGATTCGGTTCCGTCTTGTGTCGGCGGCCAAGGCGCGACGTATTTTCGGAAGTGTGTTGCCCCTGTGTACCTGGCGCGGCCAACAAACTTTGGAACCGAGACGGTCCGAAGCAATCGGTTTGCGGGGCGCGGTCGGGCGTGCTAAAATAATACACTGCCAAGCAGAATCGCCAGTGGTGGCTTGACCATGACCGTATCGGGTGTTCTCAATCGGATCACAGCCTCGGTCTCGCAAGAGGACCGGGAACTCATAGAGCGCGCCTACGAGGTCGCCGAGCGCGCCCACGCTGGCCAGACGCGCGCTTCGGGCGAGCCGTACATCGTGCATAGCCTGGCCGTGGCGCTGATGCTGGCCGACTTGCACCTGGATCCGACGACCATCGCCGCCGGGCTGCTGCACGACGTGCCCGAGGACACGGCGGTAACCATTGACCAGGTGCGCGAGATGTTCGGCACCGAGGTCGCTAGCCTAGTGGACGGCGTAACCAAACTGGGCCAGATTGACCGCCTGTCCAGCGAAGGCCGCGCCACCATGGAGGAGCAGCGCGCCGAGAGCCTGCGCAAGATGTTCCTCGCCATGGTGCACGACGTGCGCGTGGTGCTCATCAAGTTGGCAGACCGCCTGCACAACATGCGCACCCTGGGCGCGCTGCCCGAGGACAAGCGCCGCCGAATCGCGCAGGAGACCCTGGACATCTTCGCGCCGCTGGCCAACCGCCTGGGCTTCTGGCAACTGAAGTGGGAACTGGAAGACCTGAGTTTCCGCTACCTGGATCCCGAGATGTACCGCGAGATCGCTCAACGCATCGCCGAACGGCGCGGCGACCGCGAACGCCAGATCGCGCAGGTGGCGGCCACCCTGAAGGAGCGCCTGCGCGAGGCCGGCATTGAGGCCGTGGTAGATGGCCGCCCCAAGCACATCTACAGCATCTACCGCAAGATGCAGCGCAAAGGGCTGGACTTTGACCAGATTTACGATGTGCAGGGCGTGCGCGTCATCGTGGACACCGTGTCGGATTGCTACGCCTCGCTGGGGGTGGTACACAGCCTATGGACGCCCATCCCCGGCGAGTTTGACGATTACATCGCCACCCCCAAGGATAACATGTACCAGTCGCTGCACACCGCCGTGGTCGGCCCCGATGGCAAGCCGCTGGAAGTGCAGATTCGCACCCACGAGATGCACCGCACGGCTGAGTACGGCATCGCCGCCCACTGGCGCTACAAAGAGGGCAGCAAACAGCGCGACATCGCCTTTGAGAAGAAGATCGCCTGGCTGCGGTCGCTGATGGAGTGGCGCCAGGAGGTGGCCTCGGCGAGCGAGTTCCTGGACTCCATGAAGACCGACGTGTTCCAGGACCGTGTGTACGTGTTCACACCCAAGGGCGAGGTGATAGACCTGCCGGCCGGCTCCACCCCCATTGACTTCGCGTACCACATTCACTCGGAAATCGGCGACCGATGCCGCGGCGCCAAGGTGAACGGGCGGCTGGTGAGCCTGGACTATCAGTTGCGCACGGGCGACCAGGTGGAGATCATCACGGCCAAGCGCGGAGGCCCCAGCCGCGACTGGCTGAACCCGCACCTGGGGTACGTCAAGACCTCGCGGGCGCAGCAGAAGATCCGCCAGTGGTTCAAGAAGCAGGACCGCGCCGAGAACATCGCCCAGGGCCGCACCATCGTGGAGCGCGAATTGAAACGCCTGGGGCTGGAGGACGTGAACCTGGAGCAACTGGGCCGTGCGCTCCAGTTTGACAAGGTGGACGATTTCTTCGCCGCCGTTGGCTACGGCGACGTGAGCCTGCAGCACCTGACCACCAAGGCGCTGGAGATTGAGCGGGAAGTGGCGGCCGAACTGGCCCTGCCGCCCACCGCCCCGCCGCCCCCGAAGATCTCCACGTCCGAGGTTACCGTTACCGGCGTGGGCAACCTGCTCACCACGCTGGCCAAATGCTGCAACCCGCTTCCGGGCGACGATATCGTGGGCTACATCACGCGCGGGCGGGGGGTTACCATCCATCGGCGTGATTGCCCCAACCTACTGGCCCGCACCGACCGCGAGCGCCTGATCCAGGTGGACTGGGGCGTGGCCAAACGCCAGACGTACCCCGTCAAGATTGAGGTGAGCGCCTACGACCGAGGCGGCCTGCTGCGCGACATCGCCGCGGTCGTGGCCGACGAGAAGGCCAGCATGAGCGCCGTCAACGCCCGCACGGACAAGCGCGACAATACGGCCATCTTCACTGCCACGCTGGAGATAGAGGACATTGACCAGTTGAGCCGCATCCTCACGCGCATCTACCGGCTGCCCAATGTCCTAGAGGTGCGCCGGCAGACGCACTGACGCTCGCGCGGGGGATCACCCCTCACATCCCCCTGCCCCCTTCTCTCCCCGCACGCGGGGCGAGAAGGGGGTGTTCGCCCGCCGTCCCCTCTCCC
>JACIWU010000021.1 GCA_014360805.1 Chloroflexota bacterium | reverse complement strand
GCGCAGTTATGGTTCCCGCACGGGGAGTATGGGCAGCCCCTCAAACATCGGTTCTGCAAGGATTACGCGCACGGTATCCAGGAAGACCTTGCACTCGTCCAGCGTGTTGTACATGTACAGCGAGACGCGTATCGCGGTAACGTTCCGGCTGATGCGACGGGCGTTGAACCACGAGTTGACGCAGAACATGCCCGCGCGCACCATGATGTTGCTCCGCTCGTCCAGCATGTCGGCCAGCAGGCCCAGCCCGGGCTTCTTGGTGAAGAAGCAGACGATGCTGCCGCGCTTCTCCGGCTCGGGCGGGCCGATGATCTCCAGTTCCTCAAACTGCGCCAGGCCCTCGGTGAGGTAGCGGTTCAGGGCCACCTCGTGCTCGTGGATGGCCTGCATATCCAGGCGCTCCAGGTATTCCACCGCCGCGCCCGCGCCTATCCGTCCGCCGTAGTCCTGCAAACCCGCCTCGTACTTGTAGGGCGGGGGCAGGAAGTCGGGTGGGCGATCCACCCATGTGTCGCGGATGGTGTCGCCGCCCACCAGGAAGTTGTCCATGCGGGCGAAATGCTCGCGGCGGACGTACAGCGCGCCTACGCCGCTGGGGCCGCACATCTTGTGCAGCGAGAATGCCAGGTAATCCACCCCCAGCGCCTGCACGTCCACCCGCTGGTGCGGCACGCTCTGCGCGCCATCCAGAAGCACCTGGACCCCGCGCGCGTGGCACATGCGGATGATCTCCTGCGCGGGAATCTCCACCCCGTCCAGGTTGGACACATGCCCGAAGGCGGCCAGTTTCACGCGCGGGTCCTTCAGCGCCGATTCCAGCGCGTCCAGGTCAAAGGTGTTGTCCGGGCGCACGGGAACGACGCGATGCTCCACGCCGATTCGGGCCGCCAGGTATTGCCAGGGGACCAGGTTGGAGTTGTGCTCCTTGTCCGTGGTGAGGATAACGTCCCCCTTTTGGAACGGGAAGGTGCGGGCCACCAGGTTGATGCCCTCGGTGGTGTTGCGCGTGAAGAGGATTTCGTCGGAGTGCGCCGCGTTGACAAAGCGGCGGATGCTTTCGCGCGCCGCTTCCACGCGCTCGTTGGTTTCCTGGGCGAACCAGTGGTGGCTGCGGCCCGCGCCTCCGCACGCCGGAAACTGGGTGTAGTACGCGCACATGGCGTCAATGACCGGGCGCGGGCGGAGCGTCATGCACCCGTTGTCAAAGTAAATCGGCGGCTTGCCGTTGCGCTCGCGGGCAAGCGGCTCAAAGTCGGCGCGAATGCGGTTTATGTCCATCATCTCATCTCCAATGGCACAGTGCGGAAACATTATACCGCGCATAGGCGACCGCGACAACATCATAAGGGGCGAGTGCTCGCGCCGGGCCTACCCCATCACCCCCCAGCCCCCTCTTTCCCCGCTGGCAGGGAAGAGGGGGCACGCAGATGAGGAATGCCCATTCGTGCCGATTCGTGTTATTCGCGTTTACAACCCCGAAGATCGCTTCGCTCCGCTCGCAGTGACGGGCGGGAGACAACGAGCGATGCACTTCCGAAGTGCGTCGCACGTTCCCTATCCGAGTATGCAACCGAGCCTCACAGCGGAATCTGGAATGCTGAAGCGCGGCTTCAGCATTCCAAATTCGCGTTATTCGCGGTTACAACCCCCGCGCTACGGGTACAACTCCGGCCGCTGCCCCTGGCCGACGGGCAGTTTTCGCCGCGCCTTGGCCACATCGTCCAGGTCCACGTCGGCGCACAGGATTTCCTCCGCGACGCCCGCCTCGGCCACGCGCTCGCCCCACGGCGACGCCACGACCGTTCGCCCCGCCAGCGCCTCGCCGTTGCAAAGGCCCACCCCATTCGCGCCCACGAGGAAGGCCAGGCTTTGCAGCGCCGCCGCCACCGTCAGAATGCGCCAGTGTTCGGCCCGCGCCTGCGGCCACTGCGCGCCCACCAGCAACACCTCTGCGCCGTGCGCCGCCATGCGCTGGAACAGGCCGGGGAAGCGCAGGTCGTAGCAAATCGCCAGGCCGAGGACCCCGACGTCCGTCGCCGCAACGACGACCTCATCGCCAGGAGTGAAATAGTCCGGCTCGCGCAGCAGGGGAATCAGATGCGCCTTGCGGTAGCGGGCCAGAAGTTTCCCGTCGGGGCCGGCCAGCGCCAGGGTGTTGTAGAAGCGAGAACCTTCGCGCTCCGCCATACCCCACGCCACGTAGGCGCGATAGCGGGCGGCCAGGCCCGCCATCGCCTCGGTCGTTGCGCCGTCCAGCGGCTCGGCCAGCGCGTCCAGGCGGGGCCAGTCGTAGCCGCAGGCGGCAAGCTCCGGCAGCAGCACCAGGCGCGCCCCCTCGTCCAGCGCGCGCCGCGTCAGTTCGGCCATGCGGCGGCGGTTGCCGGCCAGGTCGCCCGCCGCAATGTGCATCTGGATTGCGGTCACACGGACGGCACGCATGGCAACACCCTACGGCGCGTAGCGGAACGGGTGCCGCGCCGACTCCTTTTCCGCGATCAGTTCGTCCAGCGTCGGGCGGCCTTCCAGCGCCTTACGCGTGGCGGCCTTCATCGCCTTAAAGTTGTTGATGCGCACCCGCCACCGGTTGCTGGCCCCCGGATGGACGAAGACGTTGGCGATGAGCACGATGTCGTCCAGCAGGGCCGCCGGCAGCGTGCCGTCTTTGACCAGCGCCTCCAGCGCCATGACGACGCCGCCTGCAGCGTGCTCGTACACCATCTCCGCCTGCTTCTTCGTCCTCACGGTTACGGTGGGCACCAGGAGCGTTCGCGGGCGCTCAAAGATGATGCGCAGTTCGTGGCCGGGGCGCGGTTCGGCCAGCGCCCGCTCTATGGCTTTGCCCACCGGGCCGTCCCTGCGCCCGATGAGCAGGTCAATGTGGGCCAGTTCCGAGAACGGAGGACCGGCGAAGCCCTCGCCCACCAGGAGCGTCATATCGCGGACTTCCGAGGGCGCGGCGGGCGGCTTCGGGAACTGCCCCTGGACCCCCGGCGCGCCGGCGTACAGATGGTAGGTCATGGGGCGCGGCGGAATCTTGCCCAACTCCTCCAGCACGCCCCGCACCTCCTCGTAGTCCTCCCGGCGGAAGGCGTCGCCCTTCATCATCGGGTGGCGCGAATCGCCGATGGGAAGCCCCAACAACTGGAGCGCCTCCTTCACCGCCTGGGTCGGACCCTGGCGGGCCAGGATGCGCACGAACCGCTGGATGCGCGCCATGAGGGTCTGGGCCGTCGCCAGGTCGCCCGACAGCACCGCTTTGTAGATGGTCTGCCACACGTCGGGGATGACGTTGGCGCTGGCCAGAATCGCGCCATCGGCCCCCATCGCCAGCGCAGCAGGCACGATCTCATCGTGGCCGGTGAAGATGCCGATCTTGCCCCGCACCTTCTCAAACACGGCCATCAGGTAGGGCATATCGCCGCTGGAATCCTTGATACCCACCACGTTGTCCAGATACGCCATGCCCTCCGTCGTCCACCACTGGTAGTGGGTGCCGGCGCACTGGGGGATGTTGTACAGGATGAGCGGCACGCCCAGTTTGTTCAGCGCCTCGTAGTGGTCGTACACCTCGTTGAACGACGGCTTCAGGTAGTAGGGCGCGGCGACAAGGGCGGCGGTAACGCCGGCGTCCCTCGCCCACGCGGTCATCTTGACGGTCTCGCGGGTGGACGGGTAGGCCGTGCCGGCCACGACGGGCACGCGCCCGTTGACCTCGTCCAGCGCGATCTCAATGGCCCGCTTGCGCTCGTCCTCCAGCATGTACACGAACTCGCCCGTGGTGCCGCAGGGAACGATCCCGTTCACGTGGGGCAGGACGTAACGGATGAGTTCGCGGTAGGCGGCCTCATCCACCCGGTCGTCCTTGGTGAAGGGCGTAACCAGGGCGGGGAAGATTCCTTTGAACCATTCGGGTTTCTTTGACATAGGGGACTCTCCTTATCGGTTCGCGCCAAACGCCTGGCGGATGGCAGCGCCCGCCGCCGCGAGCACCGCCTGGTACAGGGCGTGGCGGTCCAGGGCTTTGGGGTGCACGCTGGCCTGCACCAGCATCACGTGCGTGTCCATGGCCGACTGGGGAATCGTGCCGTCTTCTAGGGCATCCACGATGGCGCGGGCCACCGCGGCCTGGGTGGGGCCGTAGATCATGTTGGCCTGGCGCAGGTTCTTGAGTTCCGCCGTCGGGACGATGAGCGTGGACGGCCGCACGGTCAGGTTCGGCTCTAGGATGGTGGTGAGCGCCTCGTAGCCGTGGCGCGGGTAGGTGAGTTGCAGCGCGAACACCTCGCCCACAATCCCGTCCTTCGGCCCGGCGATGAGGTCTATCTGCGCGTTCTCCGGCTCGGCGCCAGCCGCTCCGGTGCCCACTCGCAGCGATTCTGCCCGCACCTGCTCAGCGGAGATGTCCAACGCGCCAAACCGTTCGGCGACAGGCCCCGTCGGCGGCGCGTAGGGGTCTTCCGCGGGGGCGATCTTGCCCAGGCGCTCCAGTTCCAGTTGAATCTCGGCGCGGTCCTCGTGGGTCAGGCTGCCGCCCACCTTGAGCGGGCGCCGCGCCTTGCCCACCGGAATCCCCATCATGTTCAGCGCCTGCTTCACGGCCAGGCCGCCGCCGTAGCGACAGAAGATGCGCGACAGTTTCTGCACGCTCCGCTGGAGGGCGCGGGCCTCGTCTATGCGGCCCTCCTGCACCGCCGCATAGACCTTCTGCCACACCTCGGGGTACACGTTGGCGCTGGCCAGAATCATGCCGGTGCACCCGCCAGCCAGGGCCGGCAGCACCACCTCGTCGTGGCCGATGAAGACATCTATGCGCCCCTGCACCATTTCCAGAATCTCCATGGTGTAGGTCAGGTTGCCCGAAGAATCCTTGATTCCCACGATGCTGGGAATGTCCGACAGGTCCTCCACGACGTTGCGCGGCAGGTAAGCGTCCACCACCTGCGGGATGTTGTACAGGATGATGGGGATGTCCACCGCCATCGCCACGTCGTAGAAATGCTGGTAGATGCCTTTGTCGGACGGGTGAAGGAAGAAAGGCGTAACAACGAGACAAGCGTTGGCGCCGGCTTCCTTCGCGTTGCGCGCCAGGAGGATGGTCTCCTTCGTGCCGGCCGCGCTGGTGCCGGCGATGATGGGCTTGCGCCCGGCGACCTCGTCCACGACGATGGCGATGACGCGCTTCTGCTCGTCGGGGGTCATGTACGGAAATTCGCCCGTGGTGCCGCAGGGGACGAACCCGTCCACGTGGGGCAGCAGGTGGCGCACCAGCGCGCGCAGCGCCGCCTCGTCCACCTCCTCGTCCTTGGTGAAAGGCGTTACCAGCGCGGGGAAGACGCCCCGCAGCCACGGCAGTTTTGCAGGCATTCGGGAACCTCCGTTTTTGGTGTCTCGCACGGCGCGCAGAGGATACCGGCGGCCCACCCGATGGCCGCGTCCGGCATTCTGCGCGCCCGCGGGGAACGATAGGACAGGCTACGGTTTCGGTATGGCCAGACCCTTGCAGCCCTGTTTGGACAGGATGAGGTCGGGCTGGTTCTCCTGGATTAGGGTGTGGATGATCTCCGCGTACTTCACCTTCTCGCGGGCGAAGTCGGCCAGGGCCTGGGGGCTGGTCCAGGGCTTGTACAGCGCCCCCGGCCCGGCGGCGCAGGCAGGCCCGGGTTCTATCTTGAAGTAGCAGGGCGCGCAGACCCGCGCCATCTCGGCCCCGTCGTAGAAGCGGTTGTACCCGCCGAAGGATTCCGCCAGGTAGATGTGCAGGTCCATCGGAATGTCCACCGCCTGGCGGATGGAGGCCAGTTGCGGCAGGCTCAAGTCGCCCACGGGGTTGAAGGTCCCCGCGCCGAGCATCTGGAGCACCTTGCCGCCCGCTGCCGATGCGTGCCCCGCGTAGATGGAGACCTTGAACGTTACGTCGCTGGGGATTTCGCCGGCCTTGCGCAGTTCGTTGAGCAGCCACAGCAGGCCCTCGTCAATGACCAGGAACCCGCGGAAGCCGAGTTCAATGCACGTGAGGATGTCGGTGATCACGTAGCGGAGTTGGTCGGAGCCGCGATAGCGCAAGCCCGACAGGCCGCCTTCGGGCGTAACCAGTTGTCGGCCCACGTCCCACGCGGCGCGCGGGCCGGGCGTCAGGATGACTTCCAGTTGGTTCGCGGCGGCAATCTGGGCGAAGTCGCGAAGTTCCGCGCGGTCCAGGAGCGTGGCGCCCATGACGACGGAGATGACCCGGTGGATGGGAATCTTGCGCCGGTTCATCTCATCAACAAGCGCCTCCAACACGTTGGGCCGCTCCACGCCGGAAATCTCCATGCGGTAGTGAGCGCCATCGGGGAAGCGCTTGGGGCTGGACGGGAGGTCGTAGGCATCCCGACCGGGAATGCCCGCCCTCTCCATCATCTTGGCGACGCGATCCATATTCATTTGTCAATCCTCCTTCGCAATATTTACTGGCCTCTTTGCCGCAAATTCCCGCGGAGGTGAAGAAGAGAGCGCAACGTTCGGGCGCAGTATACCATGCCCGATGGGGTGTGTCAATCCGACGGGCGGCGGGCGCGATTCTATTGCGTTGGGGTGCAGGCGCGGTGCGCTGCCGGAAGTGCGTCGCACCTGCACCCATGCCGCGACCAACAGAGTTTGGAGCCGAGTCGGGCGGCGACAGCCGACGGCGAAGCGCCGCTACTCGTACCGGAAGTACCACAGGCCCACGCCGAAGAAGACCGCGGCGAAGGCGAGAAGCACCCCGACCTCCGGCAGGATGCCGCCGATCCCCTGCCCGCGCACCACGATGTCGCTGAAGCCGCTCATCGCCCACGTCGTCGGGAATATCCTCACCACCTGCTGGTACACCTTCGGCGTGATTTCCAGCGGCCACCACGCGCCGCCCAGCGCCGCCATCAGCATCCCGCTGCTGATGGCCATCCAGTTGGCCTGGCTCTGCGTTCGGGCGATGGTGCCCACCAGCACGCCGAAGGCCACAAAGGCCAGCGCGAAGGCGAGCATCATCACCGCCAGCGCCAGCGGCGACCGCCCCCAGTTGACGCCCAAGATGAGCGCGCCGAAAAGAATGAGCAGCGTCATCTGCACCATGCCGTGTATCAGCCGACCGCCGATCTTGCCGGCCAGGATGGTGGCCCGCGCAACCGGCATCGCCAGCAGGCGACGCAGCGTCCCCAGCCGCCGCTCCTCAATGAAGATCCCCGCAATGCCGATGAGGGGGATAGATACCCACGTGATCAACTGTCCGACCGACGACTGCTCGGCGGGACTGGCGCTGGTACGGATGACCTCCGGAGCATACGTGGTCTCCACGCGAGCCGGCGGATCGGCCAGCAGTTCCTGCGCCATCGTCAGCGCTTGCAGAAAATAGGCCTGCTTCGCGGTTGCATCGGCGAAGGGGCGCACCCTCTCGGCCTCGGCCACGCTGGCGTTGGCCGCGACGACGGCGTTGCTCACCCGATCGGCCGCGGTGCGCACGGCCTGCTCCACGGCAAGGGCGCGTGTGTCGTTCGGCGCTTTGCTCAGCGTGAGGGCCGACGGCCGACCGGCCATCAGCGCCTCGCCGAAGCCCGCAGGAATGACTAGGGCCGCGGGAACTTTACCGTCCTTGACCAGGGCGTCCGCCTCGTCCCGCGCCTTAGGCACCGGCCGTACCACATCCGACGCCGCCAGGGCCTCGGCCAGTTGGGCCGACAAGGCGCTGCGATCCGCATCCACGACCGCCAGCACGTAGCGATTGTCGCCGCCAGAACTCCCGCCCGACATGGTAGCGGCCAGGATGAGCGTGAACATCACGGGCAGGACAAGGAAGAAGACCCACTCCGACTTGTCGGCGAACCCCATCTTGAAGTCCAGCCATGCGATAGAAATCAGTTTGCGCATTGCCATCTCCCTGCGAGACTCCAATCCGACTCACGCATACTGGCGGCGGAACAGGACGGACGCCGCGAGGAACAACGCCACCGCCAACACGAGAAGGCCGGCGATGGGCACGAGCACGTCGCCCAGTGCCCCGCCCGCCGTCAACTTGCCGAACGCATCCAACCCCCAGGCGTTGGGCGTGATGAGCGACACCGTGCGTATCCACTGGGGCAGGGCCTGGCGCGGGAAGAAGTTGCCGGCCAGCCCGCCGAAGGCCAGCGAAAGGATGGTGCCCATCTGATTGGCCTGGCCTGGCGTGCGGGCGTAGGCGGCCAAAACCAGCGCCCAGCCGGTGGCCGCCGCGACCAGCGCCAACGTTACCGGCACCACCGCCGAGAGGGGGCCCATCTTCACCCCAAGCATGAGCCTGCTGGCCACCAGCAAAATGCCCATCTGGGCCAAGCCGGTCAGGTAGATGCCGCACACCTTGCCGCTCAGCACCTGAAAGGTGGACGTCGGCGTTGTGAGCAGACGGGGGAGCGTGCCCCAATCGCGCTCGGCCAGCAGGGTTTTGCCACCGTTGCTCACCGTGAACATCAGGAACAGGATCGCCATGCTGGGGGCCATGTAGGTGAGCCAGTCAAACCCCGCCTGCGACTCTTTCTCGGCGGTCTCGCCCTGTATCGCGATCAGGCGGCTTTCCGCAGCCCGGCGGGCGGCCCGCTCCCCGATCTCCAACCCCTTGGACAGCGCCTCCTGCGGCGCAAGGAGACCGTTCGCCATCAACTGCGCCACGGCCACCTGTCCGCCCACCGCGCCGGCCGATACCCTGCTCAGGAATTGATCCACGATGCTGCGCACGATGCTGGAACTGACGGGCCTATCCGGATTGGAGTACACTTCCACGACGCTTTGCGGGCGATTCGCCAGCGCAGACGGGTCGCCGCTGGCAAGGCCCGACGGCACGATGCTTTCTGTCAGGTCGGCGGGGATGATGACCACCGCCGCGGCCTTGTCGGCGTCCACCGTCGCGCGCGCCGCCGCTTCGTCCGTCGTTACCGTAACATCCAGCAGGTCGCCCAACTCCGGCGACTGGAACGTCTGCTGGAGAAAACTGCCAAACTCACCCTTGTCGCAGTTCACCACAAACACGGGGATTCCGCTGAGGCCACCTCCACCGCCACTCAAGCCGCCGAACGCAAACGCCATGACGAGCGTGAGCGCGTAGGGCGCGGCGAGCATGACGATGAGCGCCGTGGGGTCGCGGAATGTGGTAACCAGGTCTTTCCATGCGACGTTGAGAATCTTCCGCATCGTCGCCTCCTAATCCCGCAACGCCCGGCCCGTCAGGTGCAAGAAGACGGTTTCCAGGGTCGGCTCCTGGATGTCCACCGAGCGCACCTTCACGCCCAGTTCGTTGGCCTTTGTGATGGCAGGCGGCAGGGCGTCTTCGGCTTCGGGGACGATCAGCACAATCTCGCGGTCGGTCGTGGAGACCCGGACGATGCCCGGGACGGCCCGCAAGGCCTCGGCCAGCGGCGCCGGATCTTGATCCTCGCCCAGGTGCAGGCGCAATGTCTCGTACTCGCCCACCTTTTGGGTGAGTTCCTTCTGGGTGCCCAGCGCGATCAACTTGCCGTGATCCATGATTCCCACCCGATGGGACAGTTCGTGCGCCTCTTCCATGTAGTGGGTCGTGTAGAGCACCGTCATGCCCTCGCGGTTGAGCGCCTTGACCATGTCCAGGATATTGCGGCGGCTTTGCGGATCTATGCCCACCGTCGGCTCGTCCATGTACACGATCTGCGGCTTGTGCAAGAGTCCCACGGCGATGTTGAGCCTGCGCTTCATCCCGCCGGAAAAGGTGCCAACCCTGGACTTGGCCCTGTCGGCCAGCCCCACCTGTTCCAGCAGTTGATCCACGCGCCGTGCCAACTCCTGGCCGCCCATCCCGTACATGCGCCCCCAGAACACCAGGTTCTCGCGCGCGCTCAGCACGTTGTACAGGGCGATCTCCTGTGGCACGACCCCGATGACGCGCTTGACCTCCATCGGCTCGCGGACGACCGAATGGCCCGCCACAAAGGCGTCCCCCGCCGTGGGGGCGAGCAGGCAACTCAACACCGAGATTGTGGTAGTCTTGCCCGCGCCGTTCGGCCCCAACAGGCTGAAGATTTCCCCCTGCTGAATCTCAAAGGAGACATCGTCCACCGCCAGGACGTTCTCGGGCATGTACCGCTTGGAAAGATTCCGCACTTGAACTATGGCTGTCATTCATCCCTCCTCATGTGCATACCGACACTTCACGAACGTTACCGCCCGACTCGCTGCGAGGCGCGCAGAGGCGGAGGCCCACATCATGCCGCCTCTGCGCTCCGCGGTCTTGGCAGTGAACACCGTCATGTCGGTGAGAGTGCTGATCAACGCGCGACCGCTCTGCGAATGCCTGCTCCGCTCGCGCAGGCTCGCCGGCGCGATGAGCCGCGCCTACGGCAGGCCCGCAATCCACGCCGCGATGTCGTCCACCACCTCGCGGGCCACGTTGCCGGGCACATCGTACTCGCCCGGGTTGGGCTGCCCGCTGCCGGCGATGAACAGATGATTCAGCGCGGGATAGGACTTGAACTGCACCCCGGCCCGGCCCGCCAGCCCGTCTTTCCACGCCGCGAAGTCCACCCGCGTAACCTGGTAGTCCCGCTCGCCCTGCAGGATGAGCATGGGCACCGTCAACGACCGCGCGGTCGCGACCGGATCGTAGGCCAGGATGTCGGCCCAGTACGCCCGGCCCGCGCCCAGGATCACCTCGCCTTCTTTGAAGTCCAGCGCCTTGACCCGCTCCACCTGCTTGCAGAGTTGGTCCAGCGCCTGGGCCTCCTCGGCCGTAACCGTGCCGTCCAGCGTGGCCAGGTATTCGTTCTGCTCCACCATCAGGTCGGCCAGGTTCCGATTGCTGGCCGCCAGCAGGATCAGCCCCGCCAGGCGCGGGTCGCGCGCGGCAATGCGCGGGGCCACGGTGCCGCCCAGGCTGTGCCCCAGGATGAAGACCCTGTCGGGGTCAACGGCCGGTACCCCGCGCAGGTACGCCACCGCCGCCAGCGCATCGTTCACGACCTCCTCGTTGACCGTGAGCGTGGACATGGACTGCATCATCTGCGCTGGGCACTGCTTCGTGCGCTTCTCGTAGCGCAGCACGGCGACGCCCCTCGTGGCCAGGCCCCACGCCAAATCCTTGAACGGCTTGTTGGGGCCGATGGACTCGTCCCGGTCGTTGGGGCCGGAGCCGTGAACCAGCACGACGGCGGGGAATGGCCCCGGGCCGTTGGGCATGGTCAGCGTCGCCGGCAACGGGCAGTCGCCATCGGCGATGGCAACCCCCGTCTCGGCGAAGGCGGCGGGGTCAGCGTAGTCCGGCGCTCTTCAAGTGCCCCCGCTTCCCGGCGGCACGAACCACAGCCCCGCGATGCGCCCCTCGGCGTCAAACACGACCTTCATGTCCAGCGGGTTGCGGGCGAAGTCGCACGCCACATAGGCAATGCGGTAGCCCATTTCGCTGGTCAGCCGCACTTCCTTGATGCCCTGGAGCGCGCCCACATTGCGGATGACTTCCTCCCAAGTGGCCTTGAGTTTGGCGACGGGGAACGCCGCCGCCATCTGGGTGTCAAACATGGCCGCGGCCTCGGCGTATTTGCCATCGCCGAGCAGGGTCGTGAAGTAGCGAGCCGCCGCCTCCAAATCCCCGACCGGGGGCGTGGGCGCGGGGGTGGGCGTGGCCTTGGGAGCGCATGCGCCCAGGAGCAGCATCCCCGAAGCCAAAAGCGAAGCAACCATCCACCATCGTCTCATCGCATAACCCCTCCTATGGACTGCTAAAGCATGGCTTCAGCAGTCCAAAAATCATTGTGCCATACGCCGCCCGCTGCGTCAAAGCGCCCCGGCGAGGGCCGAATTTGCAAAAATCGGGAAAAGTGCATATACTGTGTTGTTGGCAATTATAGATACACACGCACTGCACGACAGCGCAGGTGAAAGAGAGGTGATTCAGGCATGCCCATCTACGAGTACGAATGCGATGTGTGCGGCATCCGCTTTGAGCGCGTGCAACGCATCACCGAAGACCCTCTGAAAACCTGTCCAGATTGCGGCGGGCACGTGCACCGCGTGCTCCAACCCGTGGGCATCATCTTCAAGGGGTCGGGGTTCTACGTTACGGATCACCGCGCGACCTCACCCACCGCCGTTCCGGGGGAGTCCAAGAGCAACGGCAACAACGGCCGCGGCAAGAACGGCGAGAAGGCCACCGAGTCGGCCAAGAGCGGAGACACCGCCAAAGCGGATTGACGCCGCCCGGCTCCTGATGCGCAAGCGAGGCCCCGTGAAGAGCGGGGCCTTTTTCTTTGCTCGCGACGCCCGCGCGCCAACCGTCTACAACTGGAAGCGGCTGGAGTCGTGCACGAACTTCTGCTCGTAGTTCTCCACCAGACGAAGGAGTTTGGCCTTCAGATCGCGCCACTCCTCGCTGTTCATCGCCTCGCGCATGGACTCCAGGTCTGGCGCGACGGCTCCGGTGAGAATCTGCGGGCCGTCGCCATAGGCGGTGTACCAGGCCTCTGTCGGCTGCACCCCCAGGCGCATCAGCGTCGGCGCAAACTCCTTGGACACAAACTCAAAGTACTCGGCTTCCTTGTCCGGCCGGATGTCCCACGTCATCAGGATTTTGATTGCCATGATTCCCCCTACTCCAGGCGCGCCAGGAGTTCTTTCTTCACCGTCGGCCCAAACGCGCCGACGAGGGTTACGTTCATGCGGCTGGGCTGGATCAACTGCCCCGCCAGTCGCCGAACCTCCTCCGCTTCCACCTTATCTATCGCTTGCAGGACCTCGTCCACCGTCATCAGGGGTTCGTTGAGGGCCTCGGCCCTGCCCCACCACGAGGCAATGGCGAAACTGTCCTCCAGGCCCAGGACCACTCGGCCCTTGACCTGCTCCTTCGCTTTTGTCAACTCATCTTCCGGCACGAGTTCCTCGCGGATGCGCGCGCACTCTCCGAGGATCGCGTCGTAGGCTTCGGTGAGCCGCTTGGGGTCCACGCCCGCGCTAATGCCCCAGATACCCCCGTCGCGGAACAGGCCAAACCACGAGTCCACACTGTAGGCCAGGCCGCGCTTTTCGCGCACCTCTTGGAACAAGCGCGAACTCATCCCCTCGCTCATGACCGCGTTCATCACCAGGAGGTTGAAGCGGTCTGGGTGCACGCGCGGGATGGAACGCACGGCGATGTTGAGATACGCCTGTTCGGTCTTGCGGCGGCCCACCCTCACGCGCGGCTTCTTCTGCTGTCCGCGCAGGGGGACGAAGGAGGGCACGGGCTTCACAGGCCAGTCTTCCAGGGCGCGCGCCAGCCGTTCCACCGTCTGCTGCCCGTCCAGCCGTCCGGCCACGCTCACCACCACGTTGGGCGCGCCGTAGTTCTGCGCGATGTAGTCCAACAGGTCCTCGCGGCGGATCGCCAGCACGCTCTCAATGCTGCCGGCGATGTCGCGGCCCAGCGGATGGCGCGGAAACACCTCCTGCGTGAGCAGCAGGTGCGACCAACTCTGCGGGTCGTCAACGAGCATGCGGATTTCCTCCACGACGACCCTCCGCTCCTTTTCCAACTCCACGGGGTCAAAGATGGGGTAGCGGATCATGTCCTCCAGCACATCCAGCGCCAGGTCTCCATGTTCGCAGGGGACCTTAGCGTAGTAGATGGTCAGTTCCTTGCCGGTGGATGCGTTCATCATGCCGCCGACCGACTCCAGCGCCAGGGATATGGCCCCTGGAGTCGGGCGCTTGCGGCTCCCCTTGAACATCATGTGCTCAATGAGATGGGATGCGCCGGCGATCAGGTCGCTTTCGTAGCGCGCACCCACCGCCACGAAGAACCCCACCGAGATGGCCCGCGTGTGGGGCACCTCGGTAACGAAGATGCGCAGCCCGTTGTCCAGCGTGATCTTCCGCGTGGTCTCTGCGACGTTCTCTATCTTCATTCGGATTCACCTCAAAGTTTGAAGTTGCCGCTCGGCCTCGGCCCGCACGGCAGGGTTGTCGCTGAGTTCCAGGACGCGCTCCAAGGCCTCTCGCGCCTCCTGGGTCTTGCCCTGGAGGGCGTAGATGGAACCCATCCCCAGGTATGCCTCGGCCAGGTTGGGGTCAAACTGGCGGGCCGCGAGAAACTCGCCCAGCGCCTCGTTCAGCAAATTCTGCTGGGCGTATGCCGCACCCAAGTTGTAGTGGAAGACCGCGTCCTTCGGTTCCAGGAGCACGGCCTTGCGGAACTCCTGCACCGCCTCGGCAAAACGCCCCTGCTCGTAGTACACCCCGCCCAGGTTGGAGTGCGCGTCGGCGTCATCGGGGTTCAGGCGGATGACCTCGCGGAACTCGGCGGCGGCGCCGTCCCAATCGCCCAAGTTGGCAAGGGCGCGGCCCCGCGTGAAATGCGTCTCGGCGTCGTTGGGCGCAGCGGCCACCGCCGTGGCGAGCAGGCTTGCCGCGCGGGCATAGTCGCCCGCCTCGTAGGCCTGCTGCGCCTCCTGCTTCACGGCGGGCACGTCCACCGTTGGCGCGCCCCCGCCGCACCCCGCCAGCAGCGCCGCCAGGCATATCCCCACAAGCCCAACGCGCAACCGGTTCATCTAGTCTCCGTTCTCCAACTTGGGCCGAAGGAGCACGACCTGCGTCTCCTCGGGCAGGCTGCTGGCCGAAACCTTCAGCGCGTCCTGCTCCTCCGCCGACGCGATGCCTAACTCCTTCAGGAATTTGCCGACCGGGTCCAGTTTCATGGTCAGCCCGCTCAAGCGGTAGTGCATGGGGATCACGATGCTCGGCTCCAGCAGGCTCACCACCTCGGTCGCCTGGGACGCCTTCAACGAAGCCCCGCCGCCCACAGGCACGAGGAGGACGTTGATGTCGCCGATGGCCTCCACCTGGCTCTGGCTGGGAATGTGCCCCAAATCCCCCAGATGGCACACCCGCAGCCCTTCCATCTCAAAGACGAAAATGGTGTTCTTGCCGTATTCCCGTCCGTTGCGGGCGTCGTGGAACGACGAGATGCCGGTGATGAAGACGCCGCTGACTTCGTACTCGCCCGGCCCGTCTACGACGAACGGATTGCCCCTGACGGCTTTCGCGTTGGAATGCCCCGGGTGCGGGTGGCTGATGGTAACAATATCGCCCTTCAAGCCGGTGGGCGAAAGGCCGATGCTCTTGTCAAACGGGTCGGTGATGATCGTCGCCGTGCGGTCTTTGATGCGAAAGCACGCGTGCCCGTACCAGATGATGTCCATGACCAAGCCTCCAGGATATGCGCTACAAGCGCATTATACCGTCAGGGCCGCGTGTTGACAATCGGGATGGGTTCGCGATTCGGTTCCGTCTTGCGTTGGCGACCAAGGCGCGACGCACCCGACCCGCAGACTTTGGAACCGAGACGGGTTCGCGCAACGCCTGTCTGCAGTCAGGAGGCCATCCCAGAGCGGAGGTGGGCGATTTGCTCGCGCAGGCGGGGAATGGCGCGCAGGTCTTTGGCCGAGGCGCGCCCGTGGCGGTAGCGATGGAGGCGGAAGGCCAATTCGGCCAGCAGGCGGTAGAACTTGGCGACCTTGCGGCCGTGGGCCAGGTTCCTGGAGGCCGCGGCCTTGCCCTGCGCCCGTAGCCGCCGCAAGGGGGACTGGGCAATGCGGTACTCGTCCACCGTCAGCAGGATGCCGATTTCGGGGCGCAGTTCCTCGGCGATCCAACGGCGCTCCTGGCGCAGCGCCAGCACGAGGATGCCGATCACGATGAGCACGCCACCCGCGTCCCCGATGAGGCTGATGCCGATGGCCGCCAGCGTCTCGCCCGATAGGGTGGCCCCCAGGTTGTGCACCGCGTGGAAGCCCATCCCCACCAGCAGCCCCAGCACGGGCACGGCCCCCTTCGCCAGGCGATTGGTCGCGTTGCGGGCGTAGCCAAGCCCCGCCCCCGTGAAGGCGGTGTAGAACGCGTGATTCAGCCCGAAGACGATGGTGCGCAGCGCCGCCAGCACGCCGAAACTCTCCCAGCCCCCGGAGGTCGCCTCGTGCATCAGGTAGAAGAAATTCTCGGTCATGGCGAAGCCGAACCCCACGAGCGCGCCGTAGATGACCCCGTCCAGCACGCCGTCAAACTCGTCGCGGAAGAGGCGGTAGATGAGGTACAGGGCGATGGCCTTGGCGAGTTCCTCCACAATCGGCGCGACAAGCGACGCGGAAGCCAGGTCGCGCGCCAGGTCGGAGTAGGCCGACAGAGGCGCATCCAATGCGATCTCGGCGCCGAGGGAGAGCAAGATGGCCGGCACCGCGCCCCAGATAAAGGCCGCCGCCAGCAGCAGAATCGGCTCCTTCTCGTACCGGTCGCACCACCAGATGATGAGGACGTACACGATGGTCGGGGCAACGGCAGCCAGGATGCTTGCTGTAACTTCGGCGGCCATGGTCGCCTCCTCTTGAAAGCGGAACGGGGCTAGCGCGCGCCCCGTCTCCGCAGTTTGTTGACGGTGCTGATCAGATGCACGAGCGGCGAAGACAGTCGCCCCACCGCCCTGCCCTGTCGCAGCGATGCAAGGAAGTCTTGAGGTCCCGCGAAGGGCGGCAGTTCCACATAGGCCCGCCCCACCTCGTATACCGAATGCGCGTCGCTTCCCGCTGTCCCGGGCAGGCCGCGCTCGCGGGCCAGCGCCTGGGCCCGCGCATTGTCCCCCGGCAGGACGACCCGCGCGTTGAAAACCTCCACGCAATCTATCAGCGGCAGCACGCGGGCCAGCACGTCGCGCCCCATCGCCTCACGGCGCAGTTGGTCCAGCGGGTGCGACACGCCAACGACGCCGCCCTGCTCGCGGATGCGGCGAATGGTCTCCTCGGGCGAAAGGCCGGGGGGAATCCGCTCTCGGATGAAATACGCCAGCAATTCGCCGCTGTCGGTCTTGATCTCCTCGCCGACGATGACGAAATCGGGCGCGATGGATTGCGCCTCCAACGCGCCCTCTATGCTGTTGTGGTCCGTTACGGCGATGCGCGAAAGGCCGCGCTCGCGGGCGACCTCCACCAGTCGCCGCGGACTGACCGCGCAATCCCGCGAGTAGTGCGTGTGCAGGTGGAGGTCTGCGCGCCAAATCTCACTTGCGGCCACGCTTCCTCCAAATGGCCAGCCCCGCCAACACAGCGGCAAGCCCCGCGAGTCCCAGGCCGGCCTTCTTGGGATCGTAGAGCGGATCGGTTACCGCAGGGACGTCGCCGTACCGCTCAAACAGCCGCCCCCACGGCGTCTTGAGCGCCTCCTGGACCCGCTTGTGCCCCACCAGAGGGTACCAAAGCCCGTCGTAGTAGGCCCGCGAGGCGATGTAGGACCAGGGCACGATGGGGCTGCGCAGCAGCAGGTTCTCAAACGGCTTCAGGGGGCCGTGGTAGATCATCTTCTGGCCGCGGCTGGCGAAGGTCTCGCCCGTAACGAAATGCCAGTTCTCGCCCGAGATGTCGTCGCCGACGATCTCTATCTCGCGCGGGTCGCCCACGCCCAGGCCGCGCTCGTGGGCCAGGCGGATGAACTTCAGCGACATGGGGTCAAACCCCTGCAACTTGGCGGATATGGCGTCAATGGCGACCTGATCCGCCGAGGCCAGGATGATGTTCTTTTCGTGGACGTTCATGGCGCGCGGCCCAGGGCCATCGCCGGCGAACGTGCCGTCCATCACGGCGAAGATGCCGGTGTGAATCTCCTGCTGGATGGCCAGGAGGTCCACGACGGTCTCGTGGATAACGCTGTGGGTCCAGTGGCGGCGCTCCGACAGCAGCCCGCCAAAGGCGTTCTTCATGGCCCCCGTGATGGTGGTGAACACGTGGGTCTTGACGGTGGGCAGGTGGACGATGTTCTTCCCAATGAACATCTTGGGAATCTTGATGCCGTCGGGATACACCTTGTCCAGCACCAGCATGGGGGTCTTCGGCTCGTACACGATCCACTCCACCTGGGGCTCGTACAGGTGGACGTTGCGCAGGCCGTAGCGGTCCACCACGAGTTTGTGCTTGTTGTTGCGCTCGCCCACGTAGGCGTCCACCACCACCGTGCGGTTGTGCGCGGCGATGAGGTCGCGATAGCCGGCGTCCAGCAGCGTGCGGATGACGGCTTCCAATTGCCAGGGCGCGGTGGAGCAGGCGGGATACCACTGCTGCCAGGAGATGTTGATTTTGAGCAGGGTCTCTTTGTCCTTCGGGAGGGCCTGCTCAAACCCCGCCAGTTGCATCAGGCGGCGGTAGTCTTCCAGGACGGTCTCGGGAGTGGTGCGTAAAACGGCCACTTTGCCGCGGCCAGGAAATTGCGAGTTGCTCATGTTCGTTGTCCTCCAAATGCTGCAAAGGTCTTGGTGCTCTGTATGAGTATACATGGAACCGCGGGCGCGGGCAAACGCCGCGCGACGCGCCTATGCCATTGTACACGCGCCTGATGAAAATCCGATGACATTGGCGGCGCCGGCAGGTTACAATTCGTTCACCGAGGGAGCGGGACACGAAAGGTGCGAATGGCCGCGCAGGGTTCACCTCACCCATCCCCGCCCCAGAGAGCCATCCACGAATAACACGAATCCACACGAATGGGAAATTCACTGTAGGGCGGCTTTCCACAGCCGCCGGGGGCAGAGGGGCAGGTATGGAAACCTGCCCTTACCGTTCCCCATTTGCGTGGATGAGCGTTATTGGCGGTTATAGAGGCCATGGGGTCTTTACCCCCTCCCCACCATCTTGACAGAAAGCGCCACCCCATGATATAATAGGCCATCCTAATCTTTGCAATTAGGTTTGCCTAATCATCACTCGCGGAGTCCCGAAATGATGTCGCAAAACGCGGAGGAGTACCTGGAGGCCATCTACAAACTCATCCAGGACGGCTCGCCGGCGGCCATTCCCGCCCTGGCCGAGCGGCTGGGCGTCTCGTCCGTATCCGCCAACGAGATGGTGCGTCGCTTGGAGCGGGACGGTCTTGTGGCGTATGCCCCGTACAAGGGCGTAACCCTAACCGCCGAGGGCGAGGCGCGTGCCCTGAACGTCCTGCGTCGGCATCGCCTGTGGGAGCGG
This sequence comes from Chloroflexota bacterium, assembly GCA_014360805.1. Classification (NCBI taxonomy): domain Bacteria; kingdom Bacillati; phylum Chloroflexota; species Chloroflexota bacterium. The sequence goes on along the minus strand of JACIWU010000021.1, from coordinate 23,515 downwards.
TTCCTCGTGGACGTGCTCGCCATGCCCTGGGAGGAGGCACACGAAGCGGCCTGCGGCCTGGAGCACGTGTCGTCCGCGAGTTTGATAGACCGCCTGGAGCGGTTTCTGGGCGAACCCGACACCTGCCCGCACGGGCATGTGGTGCCAACCGCTGCCGGCCAGGTCCCGCGCCGCGGCGGGCTCCCGCTGGCAAATCTGGCGCCGGGCGATCACGCCGTCGTCCTCCAGGTGCCCGAGGAGGAGCCTGGCGTGCTCACCTACCTGAGCGAACTGGGATTGCGGCCGGGGACGCCGGTCGTGGTGGAGGAAATTGCGCCGTTTGACGGCCCCCTGACCCTTCGCGTGGGCGAGGCCCTCCTGGCGCTTGGCAGAAACCTGGCCTCGCAAATTCTCGTAGACCGGAAGTGAGGTGATCATCATGCGTACAAGAAACCACACCCTTGCACACGACGCAGCCCTGAAGTCCGACCAACGCATCACGCTGAGCGCCTTGCCTTCCGGGAATACCGGCACCGTCGCCGAACTCCAGGGGGGGCGCGGGTTCACGACACGCATGGCCGCGCTCGGATTTACCCCTGGCGCTTCCGTTACCATGATGCAGAACTTCGGTCGCGGGCCGGTCATTGTGCTTGTTCGCGGCACCCGCATCGCGCTGGGCAGGGGCGAAGCGGAGCGCGTTTGGATCACGCTCAATGGAGACAAGTCGCATGAAGAATCCCGATGAAACCGCGCGCTCGGCTTCATCCGTGCTCGGTTGCTGCGCCGAGGGCGACGGCCCATCGCTGCCCGCGGGCGCCTGCACCGTCCGAGTTGCCCTGGTGGGCCAGCCCAACGTGGGCAAGTCCACCGTGTTCAACCTGCTCACCGGCCTGAATCAGCACGTGGGCAACTGGCCGGGCAAGACGGTGGAGCGCAAGGAGGGCATCCACCGCTGCGATGGCGTGGACATCCAGATTGTGGACTTGCCGGGGACCTACAGCCTGACGGCGAACTCGCTGGAGGAGCGCATCACGCGCGACTACATCATCCGCGAGCGTCCCGATGTGGTGGTGATGGTGGCCGACGCGGCCTCGCTGGAACGCAACCTGTACCTACTCTCCGAGATTCTCTGCCTGCCCGCGCCGGTGGTCCTGGCCCTGAACATGGTGGACGTGGCCCAGCAGCAGGGCCTCGGCATAGAGCCGCACGTGCTGGAGGCGGCCTTGGGCCTCCCCGTCGTCCCGATGGTGGCCTCCAAGAACCAGGGCGTGCGCGAACTGGTGGATACGGTGCTGCGCGTGTACCGCGAGGGGCCGCGGGGCGTGTGTCGCCCGGACATCCGCGAAGACCACCGCCAGGTGCTGGCCGAAATCGCGGACCTCATCGCCGGCAGCGTGCCCGAGCCTTATCCCGAAGACTGGGTGGCCCTCAAGATGCTGGAGGGCGACGAGGAGATCACCGAGATGATGCGGGCGCGCCTGAACCCCGAGCAGTGGGAGCGCGTGCATCGTGTGCTCATGAGGCACGAGGATGCCATCCTCGCCATCGCGGGCGGGCGCTACGAGTGGGTGCGCCGCATGACCCGCGCCGCCCTGACCGTGCCCAAGGCCGGCCAGATCACCCTGACCGACCGCATAGACAAGGTGGCCACCCATCCGCTCTGGGGGCTATTCCTCCTGCTGGGCGTCCTGGGGGCCATCTTCTGGCTCACCTATACCATCGGGTCGCCGATTCAGGCTTTTCTGGACACGTACCTGGTTCAGGCGGGCGCGGAGTGGGTTCGGACTGCCCTGGCGAGCGCCCCGTGGTGGGTTGTGGGCCTGCTGGCCGATGGCGTCATCGGCGGGGCAGGCATGGTCCTCACGTTTCTCCCCATACTCGTCATCTTCTTCGCCGTGCTGGGCGCGCTGGAGGACATCGGCTACATGGCCCGCGCTGCCTACGTCATGGACCGCTTCATGCACCTCATGGGCCTCCACGGCAAGAGTTTCCTGCCGCTGTTCCTGGGGTTCGGCTGCAACGTCCCCGCCGTGATGGGCGCGCGCATCGTGGATTCGCCCAAGGCGCGGTTGCTGACCATCCTGGTGGCGCCTCTGGTCCCGTGCACGGCGCGAATGGCGGTGGTGGCCGTCCTCGCGCCCATCTTCTTCGGGTCGGCGGCCATCTGGGTATCCTGGGGCCTCATCGCGTTGAGCCTGGTGGTGCTCGCGGTGGTGGGCATTGCGCTGCACGAACTGGTGCTGGGCGGCGAGCACGTGGCGTTCATCATGGAACTCCCGCTGTACCACCAACCCAACGCCCGCACCATCGGCCTGTCGGTGTGGCAGAGGACGATGGGCTTCGTGCGCAAGGCGGGCACCATCATCCTCATCGTGTCCGTGGTGGTGTGGGCGCTGTCGGTGTTGCCGCACGGCCAGGTGGACACCAGTTACCTGGCCGCCGTGGGGCGCTTCCTCACCCCGCTGGGGGCGCTCCTGGGCGTCGGCTGGCAGATGATGGTGGCGCTCCTCACCAGTTTCGTGGCCAAGGAGAACACCATCGCCACCCTGAGCGTCCTGCTGGGCGCGGAAGGGACCGGCCTGGCGCAGGTTCTGCCGACGCTGCTCACGCCGGCCTCGGCGCTGGCGTTTCTCATCGTGCAGGTGCTTTTCATCCCGTGCGCGGCCACGGTCGCCACCATCCGCCAGGAGACAGGCTCGTGGAAGTGGACTGCGCTCAGCGTGGGGATGCTGTTTGTCGTCTCGTTCGCCGTGGGCATCGGCGCGTACCAACTGGCGCGCCTGGTGGGCTGGGGTGTATAATGGGCGCGAGAACGCGCATGGAGGGTGAAAGATGAAGATCGCGACGTTCAACGTCAACTCCATTCGCAGCCGCATCCCCGTAGTTCTGGACTACCTGGCGAAGGAGCGGCCCGACGTGCTCGCCGTCCAGGAAATCAAGGTGCAGGATTCGGAGTTCCCGCTGGACGCCTTCGCGGACACCGGCTATCACATCGTCTTCAAGGGCCAGAAGGCCTACGGCGGCGTGGCGCTGTTCAGCCGCACGAAGCCCGAAGGGGTAGCCTTCGGCCTGGACGACGGCGACGAACCCGACGAGCATCGGCTCCTCCGCGCCGTCGTGGGTGGCATTCCCATCGTGAACACCTACGTTCCCCAGGGGCGGTCGGCCGACTCGCCGGAGTTCCAGTACAAACTCCGCTGGCTGGCAAGGCTGCGGGACTTTTTCGCGCGGCACTACGCGCCCGACAAGCCGCTCGTGTGGGTGGGCGACTTCAACGTCGCGCCGGAGGACATAGACGTGTACGACCCCAAGCGGCTGAAGGACCACGTGGACTTCCACCCGGAGGCCCGCGCCGCCCTGGAGCGCATCCGGCAATGGGGGTTTGTGGACGTGTTCCGCCTGCACCATCCGGGCGAGGCCCGTCAGTACACGTACTACGACTACCGCATCCGCGGGTCGCTGGAGCGGGCCGTGGGCTGGCGCGTGGATCACATCTGGGCCACCGAGCCGCTGGCGCGGCGGTGCACCGCCTCGTGGATTGACCTGGGGCCGCGCATGGCCGAGAAGCCGTCGGATCACACGGTCCTCGTCGCCGAGTTTGACGTGTAGGACGGGCCGAATGCTGGAAGACCTTCTGCGGCTGCTGGCGCGCGGCGGGGCGCATACCCCCGATACCCTGGCGCGCGGGTTGGGTGTGAGCCGCGACACGCTGGATCGGATGCTGGCCGACCTGGCGCGCCTGGGCTACCTGGAGCCGGCCGCGGGCGGGTGCGAGGCGAAGTGCGCCGGATGTCCCAGCGCGTCGGTCTGCTCCGTCGGCACCCCCCAGCGCATCTGGACGCTCACCGACAAGGCGCGCCGCAAGGGTCTCTGACCCCCACCAGAGGCTACGATGGCGACGTGCCGCATCCTGGACACGTGGGACGACTTCCTCCGGTTTTGGGTTGCGGCTGCGGATCTCCCGCCGCCGGCCCAGGTGGACCGATGGCGCGCCGACTACATGGCCCGCTACCCCGAACTCCTGCGCAAGCAGGTGAACGACTACACGGCGCAAGGCGTGGACTGGCGCGACATCGCCGCAGACCGAATCTTCCCCCGCCTGCCCGAACGCCTGCCGTGGATGCAGGCGGCGCGAGATCTCCTTCCGCACGTGTGCGTGGCCGTCTACGAGCGGGCGCAGGCGACCGTGAACCTGGACTTTGACGTGCGCTTCGTCATCTACGTGGGCATCGGCTGCGGCGCGGGCTGGGCGACGCGGTACGAGGGCCGCCCCGCTTGCCTGCTGGGGCTGGAGAACATCGCCGAAGAGGGGTGGCACACCCGCGAGGGGCTGGAGCGGCTCGTGGCGCACGAGTTGGGCCACCTGGCGCACATGGCCTGGCGGAACGAGTGGGACGAGTCCGCGGCGAACGAGGGCGACCCGCTGTTCCTGCTGTACAGCGAGGGGTTCGCCGTGCGGTGCGCCGAGGCCATTCTCGCCGACGAGGCCAGGCCCGCACGTGGGGATGCGACGCCGTCGGCGTGGTGGGCCGCGCGCCGGGCAACGCTGGCCGCCGAGTTTCTCCGCCGAGTGGATTCGGGCGAGGCGGTGCGCGACTTCTTCGGCTCGTGGTACAGCATTGAGGGGCGCAGCCAGACGGGCCACTGCCTGGGCCGCGAGTTCATCCGGCATTTGGAGTGGGAGCGCCCACTGCGCGCCGTCGCCACGCTGCCCATCGCGCAGATTCGCGACGCCGCGCGCGCGTTCTTGCAAGGCGCGGGCGGTGGGGGCGCCCGGGGCTGATCGTCTCACGGCCACTCAGGCACGAATCGCCGTGTCGCTCGCGCACCCCACCGGACGGGGGTATGAACTTGTGTTGGCGGCCAAGATGCGACGCGCTTCCGAAAGTGTGTCGCAACTTGGATACCTGCCGCCTGCCTACGGCGGCTATGGAAAGCCGCCGCGGGCTTAACCTCACCTAACCCCTCCCGAACCCTCCCCTTTCCTGTCCGCGCGCGGAGAGGCAGCGAACGCTCCTCATAGGGAAAGTGGAGCCGCTTCGGTCCTCCCAGGATAAGTAAGCACCAAGCCTGCTCAAACGCGGAGAACCCCTATTCGCGTAGATTCGTGTTATTCGTGGAGATAGAGGCTCCCTCTGTGCCCTCGTGCCCCGTGTGGGGACGATGCCCTACGGTTCGGCCTCCACGAACACCGGCGTGGAGCCGAGCAGGAGCGACAGCCCATCGCCCTGCACGGCGAGCCTTTCGGTCTTCGGCTCCGCCTGCGCGATGTCGGTGATGACGTGCGTAACCAGCGCCTGCGCGGCGTCCAGCGGCACGCGGACCGACACCGGCGCGGGTTCGGCCTCGTCGGGGAAGTACAGCCGCCCCGCCTCGCGCCACAGGACGTAAACGGGCCTCCCGCGGACCGCGAAGCGGTAGGCGTAGACACTTTCGCCCAGGTTCAGCCGCTCCACTGTGCTGTAGCCGGACAGTTTGCCGATGGCGAGTTGGTAGGCGTAGAAGACCGGCCAGGGCGACTGCACCTCCCACGCCTGCTTGAGGAAGTTGAATCGGGCGTCCACCATCCCCTGGTAGCCCCAACTGCCGGTCATGCGGGGCGTCTGCGTCAGCGGGCTTTCCACCAGCCACGCCAGGTTCATGCCGGCGTATCCCGCGTGGATGGCGACGACGGTCTTTTTCACGACCTCTCGCGCCTGCAGTGCCCGCCACCACCGCACGGCCGCGTCGTGCTTCGGCGACGCCGCATCCCGTATTGCGTCCAGCCAGCCCAGCGTGCGCAGCGCATCCTGCGGGCGGATGGGCGCGAGCGTGTAGAAATCCTCGTCCCTGGCGCTGGGCAGGAGCGCAGGCGCGCCCCGCGCCATGAGGAGCGACGAAACGGGCAGTGCGTCGCCGATCCAGATGGGCTTCTCGTAGCCGTTATTGTGCATCTCGGCGCGCAGCCACTCGGCCGTCGGGTACAGTTCGGTGTAATCGCCGAGGGAGTGAATCTCCACGACTTCAAACAGGTCGGGGTGGCGCAGCAGTTCGCGCACCTCGCTCATGGGATGGCGCAGGGGGTTGTCCTTGGCAGCGCGCCGCTCAATCTCCTCGGGCGATGGACTGCCGTCAAACACGTCTATCAGGAAGAAGTCCACCAGCCCCACGAGCGCCTCCGAATTGGCCCGCTTGATGGCGCGGTGGGCGGCGGCGAGAATCTTCAGGTAGTCGTCCGCCGTGCCCTCAAAGTAGGCCGTCCACTCTTCCACGACGGTGTAGTGGAGGATGGGCGCCTTCAGGCCGGGCATGTCTCGGTCGCCGTCCCCATCGTACCGCTCCACCAGGTTGAAGACGAACTCCTCGTAGTCGTCCATGTACTGGGGGTCGGGGATGTGATGAAGCCTTGTGGACGAGGCCCAGGCGTTGTTGGCGTTGGTGTAAACCTGGATGCGGAATCCGGCGCTCTGCCATTCGGCGACGATGCGGTCGGCGTTGCCCCAATCATAGACATGCGAACCGTCGGCCGTGGGCGCTCGCGGCTCTATGGTTCCCCACGAGAACTGCGTGGTGGTGTTGGAGCGCGCCCACCCCGCGCCCAGTCCCGCATACGCGGCGGCCAGCCCACCGGGGAGCATGTACTCCACGCCGAACGCGCACCCGCCGGTTGCGGGCGACGGCGTGGGCGACGCAATGGCGGTGGCCGCGGGCGACGGGCGCGGCGTCTTGGTGGCCTTGGGCGCCGGCCCGGCACATGCGGCGAGCAGCAGCGAGAGGATGATGAGCGCGGAGCAGATGAAGTTTCGCATCATGCATCCTTCCGGTGCGGCAACTGGCCGCACCTACTCGTTGCAACCCCGCGTTGCGGATAACGATACGATTCAGCGAACGTAGCGGGTTACCCGCACCAGCGTGAACTGCCGGTCGTCGGTCGGCGTCCAGCCTTCGGCCAGCGCGCTGCGCACCAGCCCCCGCGCGTCCCACAGGTGCGCCTCCGACTCCACGAGCCAGACCCTTCGCTTGTCCTGCAATGCTTGGTTTAGGGCGCGGGCGATGGTGTCGGCGTCCTGCCCGGAGTTGGCATAGGGCGCGGGGATGCCCTCGTAGGCGCGGGCGCAGTAGTAGGCAAACACCGGCCCCACGTGCGGGATGAGGAAGATGACGGCATCGTCGGCGGACAGGCGCGGGCAGACGTGCTCCGCGGCGGCGCGCATGTCGGGCTTGATGGGTTGCGTCGCCTGCACCCACACGCCGCGCGCCGACACGACGAGGATCGCCGCCGCGGCCGCGACCCCCAGCCAACGGGCGCGGCGCAGCAGAGCGTCCAACCCCGTCGCCACCAGCAGCAGGAACGCCGGCAGCGTGGTGATGAGATACCGTTCTACGAACAGCGGCGACCGAAGCGAAATGCCAAACAGCAGGGCGAAGGGCACGGCCCACCACAGCGTGCAGGCGAGAACCGGCAACCGCGATGAGTCGCCGTCCGCAGCCGCCGAACGCGAGAATCCCCACGCCGCCAGCAGACACAGCAGGAACGGCACCAGCGCCCAGAACAAGTCCAGCGGTCGCACGCCCTCGCTGAAGCCGAACACGACGCTCGCCACCGCCTGGCTCAAGGGCACGAAGGGATGGCCCGTGCGGAACCCGGACAGGAGCGCGGGCACCTGCCAGGCGGCGAACGCCAGGCAGGGCACGCCCACCACCGCCAGACTCGCCGCATACGCCTTCAATCGGGGCCTCCACCGCCGCAGCCCGGCGAGAAAAACCAGCGCGAACGTCGGAATCAGCAAGACGGCCAGATAGTGGACGAACAGCGAGGCGGTCGTGAGGAGCACGTACCCTGCCCAGGCCCACCAGGGGCCGCCCTCCAGGCCCCACCACAGCAGGGCGAAACTGCCCGCCGCCAGGAGCGCCACCCAGGCGTACATCTTGCCCTCTTGGGAATACCACACCGCGTAAGGGGCCACGGCGGTCAGGCCCGCAGCCAGCCACCCCACCCGACGGCCGAACAGCCGCGCCCCCAGGTGGAACATGAGCGGGACAAGCGCCGCGCCGGCCACCGCGGAGAACGCGCGCAGGGCGACCTCGCCTTCGCCGAACCACGCCAGCCAGGGGCGGAGGGCCAGGTAGTAGAGCGGGCCGTTCTCGCCCGGCGTGAGGAACATGCGGGCCAGGCCGCCGATGGGCTGCGTGGCGAAGCGGATGGCATCCGCCTCGTCGCGCCACAGGCTTTGGAACCCAATGCGCGCCATGCGGACGGCAAAGGCGGCGATGGTCAGCGCCGCCAGCCACAGGCTCCCGCTTCTTGAGAAACGCGCCGTTCGCGCCACCGTTCTGGCTCACATGCGCCAGAGCGCGCCTTCGGTCGGCGCGCTCTGGTTGGAGATTCGCCGCGCAGCGAGGCTATTCTTCCGCGTTGGGCTTCTTGGGCGAGATCGCGATCACGACGAACAGCCCGACGATCACCAGCCCGACGATGATCCACAGCACGGGCGTGGGGCCTCCGGCGGTGGGCTGTGGGGCGACGGTTGGGGCCGGGGTGATGGGCACCGGCGTGAACGTCGGCAACTCCGGCGTCGGAGGTGGCGGGACTGTGGGCTGGCCCGGCGTTGTGGGCAGCGCCGGCGGCAATTCCCCAGGCGTGGGGAACGGCGTCGGCTCCACGTAGATGACGGTCGGCGTGCGGACTACAGTCGGCTCCTCCGTAACCACGGGCGTGTCGGTGGGGCTTGGCCCTGGGGGCGAGATGGGCGACTGGAACAGCATGGAGGCCCCCGCGCTGCCCAGACTGCCCGCCAGGAGCGCCGCAAGGATCACCGCGCACGCCAGGAGCATCCAGGCGGATACAGGTTCCGGCAACTTGCGCTTGAGCAGGTTCATCGTTTCCCTCCGTGAAGCCCGGGCAACGCCCAGGGATCAGACCAGTCTTTCGCGCACGATGGCGCTCACGTAGTCCATGATGGCCACGACCAGGGCAATAGCCCAGACCGCCGTGGCCGCCTGCCGATACTGGAGCAGGTTGATCCACTGGATCAGCAGGAAGCCGATACCGCCGCCGCCCACCAACCCGATGACCGTGCTCATGCGCACGTTGATGTCCCAGCGGTAGATGGTGAATGCGATGAACGGCGGGATCATCTGCGGTACAACGGCATAGGCGATGGTCTGGACACGGTCTGCGCCGGTGGCGGTAACCGCCTCAATCGGGCCAGGGTCTATGCTTTCAATCGCCTCGGAGTACAACTTGGCCAGAGCCGCGACGGTGTGCAGCGTAAGGGCAAGCACGCCCGCGAACGGGCCGATGCCCACCCACACGACGAAAATCAGCGCCCAGATGAGCGGCTCAATGGAGCGCATGATGTTCATGACGGTGCGCGTGATGTAGTAGATGGTCGCGCTGATGGGATTGTGGATCATCAAGTTGCGCGCGCTCAGGAAACTGATGGGGATGGCGATGATGACGCCCAGCGTGGTAGCCATCAGCGCCAGGAATATGGTCTCAATCATCTTGTCAATGACCATGCGGAGGGTTACCGTCGCCCTCCAGGGCCCGGCAGGCACCGAGATGACCGCTTCCACTTCGTGGATTTCGTAGTCGGTGCCACGCGCGTTGGGCACGTTGAAGGTGTACTCAAACTTCCCGTCGGCGTCGGTCTGGATACCGCGGATACGATCCTTCATCCCGATGGGATCCACCCAGAACAAAAGACCCTTGGCGTTGGGCGCGAAGTTCTCGCCCCGAATGGCGATGAGGTCGCCGCGCTCGCCGCAGGTCCCGCCGCGCGTGATGATGAGGCTGGGCTTGCCTGGCACCACCTCGGACGGAGCGGGCGGTGTGCCCGAGCAGGGAATCTGATACTTGGCGCGGGCGATCTGGTCGGTGGGCGTCCGCTCAAACAAGTCCGGCGTAACCAGATCCACAAACAGGGGCTTGGCCCGAGGCGCGTCCCGCACCAGGGCGTCCAAGTCAATCTTGGTGATCACCCAGCCGGTGGTGTAGGAGAGGATGAGTATGGCCAGCGCCACCGCGCCCCACGAGCGGGTGTACCACGGGCGGGGCCGCACCCGGAGATCCACCACCTGGCGGTATTCCGGCAAGGAGACTTCAACCCCCGCAATCCGGTCAACCAGGGTGCGCCCCTTGGGGTCCACCAGCGCCCATAGGAACAGCACCAGCAGCGGCAGCGTTACCAGCGTCCACGTTTCAAAGCGGGGGTTGTGGGTATGCAGCCACCACAGTGCGATGTACGCGGGGACCATGCCGACGGCGTTCAACAGGGCGTGGAGCAGCCGCCTGAAAAGGGATACCTCCTTGCTCCCGTTTCGGCTGTACTCAATGTTACCCACACGCCCGCCGAGCGACCGCCCCAGGCTGCCCCAGAAGAGGGCCACCACAATCGCAACCGAAATGACGATGGCCCACGGCACGTACAGCACGGGCTGGCCCGTGCTTGCTTTCACGGCTTCCTTGTACTTCGGCAACTGGAGCACCAACAGCCGAACGGATGCGTACAAATAGCAGAGGGCCAAAACATCGGTGAGAAGTCCGGTCAGGCGATGCCGGGCCACCCTGAATCGGCTGACGCCACGCGTGACGATGATCTTGTCGCCGCGACGCAGGACCTCGTTCTGGTTTTCGCTCATCGTTGCTCTCCCCGTGCGAGAATGGACATCAGGCGATCTCCACTTCTATGGCCTCTTCGCCGTAGATTTCCTGGAAGCGTTGGTGGTCAATGTCTTTGGGCAGGCCGTCAAAGACGATCTCCCCGGCCTTGAGGGCGATGATGCGCGAACCGTAGCGGCGCGCCAGGCTCAGAAAATGGAGACTGCACAGGACGGTAATGCCGTCCTCCTTGTTGAGTTGCTCCAGGTACTTGAGCACCGAGTGCGAGGTGGCGGGGTCCAGGCTGGCCACCGGTTCGTCGGCCAGCATGAGTTTGGGCGCCTGCATGAGGGCGCGCGCGATGCCCACACGCTGCTGCTGGCCCCCGCTCAACGAATCGGCGCGGTTGTACGCCTTCTCGCTGATGCCCACGCGTTCCAGGCTCGCCAGGGCGCGCTGGCGGTCCTCCCTGCTGAACTGCCCCAGGATGCTGGCCCACGTATTCACGTAGCCCAGGCGGCCCGACAGCACGTTGGTCATCACCGAGGATCGCTTGACCAGGTTGAATTGCTGGAAGATCATGCCGATGTTGCGGCGAATCTCCCGCAGTTCTTTCGGCGAAGCCGCCGTGATGTCCACCCCGTTCCAGATGACCTTGCCGCTGGTAGGCTCCACCAGGCGATTGATGCAGCGCAACAGCGTGGACTTTCCGGACCCGCTCAGGCCGATCAGGATGACGAATTCGCCGTCCTTGACGGTGAAACTGACGTCGTGAAGCGCACGGGTTCCGTCTTCGTAGATTTTTGTCAGGTGCTGGATTTCAAGCACATGCCCCTCCTGGAAAGGAATCCGAGAATCGGCTGCTGCTATCGGATAATACACCATTTTGGCACGGCCCGCAACACGATGGCCGCTCTGCGCCCCTACTCTTTGTGTAAGAAAAGTATCCCACACGGAGACACCAAGGCACAAAGAGGTTTTCTCCGTGCCTTTACCCCTTTGTGTCTTTGCGCCTTTGTGTGAGAACAATATCCCACACGGAGACGCAAAGACACAAAGGGAGCGTAGGGCAGGTTCCCATACCTGCCCCCTGTAACCGCGAATAACGCGAATCTGCGCGAATATACAACAGGGCGTAGTCCCCGGCGGCTATTCCGACGAGTCATCCGTGGATGACCCCGGCCCGCGCCACACCTGACGTGCGACGCACCTCCGAGGTGCGTCGCGCATAACCTATCCACAAATAACACGAATCTACGCGAATAGGCGCGAGTTCACTTCGCGGCTTCGCCCCTCGCATGACGGACGCCGACACCTGGAACCGGATCGCTGCGCGGGGCGCAGGGTCAGAACTGCTGGAGGATGACCGGCTCGGCGGCGAGCCGCTCGGCCACCTGGGCGAACGCCTGCGAGACGCTGGCCGTCGGCTGGGCCAGCACGACCGGGCTGCCCAGGCGCGCGGCGCTGGCGCATTCCTCCGGCGCGCTAGGAATCACCCCCAAGAGGCCCAGTTCCAGGAAGTTGGAAATCTGCAGCGCCGACATCTCCGTGGATGCGCGCGCGCGATGGACAATGAGCGCCCCGATGTTGCTGGGAGCAACCCCAAACCCTTTGAGCAGAATCAGCAGCATCTTGGCGGCAGCCAGGGATGTGGGATCCTGCTCCGTAACCAGCGCGACGAAATCGCTGCGCTCCACCGCCTCGCGCCACGCAGGCGAGAAGGACACCGGCAGGTCCAACACCACCATCTCCGAAGAATGGCGCAGCGCGTCCAGGGTGGAGGAAACCATTGCTGGCGTCAGTTCCAGGTACTCTTCCGGCTGCTGGGGGCCGGCCAGGACCTTCAACCCGCTGGCGTGCGACATCAACGCGCCAATGATCTCCCGCCCGGTGCGGGTGTCGCGCTCGCGGAACAGGCGCCCCAGCGACACGCGCGGCCGAATGTTCAACTGTAGACACGCCGTTCCGAACGTAGTGCGAAACTCGGCCAGCACAACGTTGTGGCCGCCCTTGGCCAGGAGGACCGCTGCATTCACCGCTGCCGTCGTCGTGCCGACACCGCCTTTTGCGCCTACGAAGGCGAACACCCGCGCCTCCCGCGCCTCGGCGTAGGAAGCGCGGGCAAGGAGCGCCGCGACGCGCGCCACCAGTTCGCTCGGGTCAGCCGGCTTCACCAGGTAGTCGTCGGCGCCCGCGCGGAACCCGGCCACCTTGTCCGCCACCTGGCCCTTGGCCGTCAGCATGAGCACGGGCAGCCTGCGCGTTACGGGGTCGGCCCGCAACCTGCGGCAGACCTCAAATCCGTCCAGGTCCGGCATCATGATGTCCAGAATAACGAGGTCCGGGTGCAACTGGCGCGCTTGGGCCAGGCCGTCCAGCCCGCTGGCAGCCGTCAGGACATCGTATCCTTCCTGTTGCAGGCTGTAACCGATCAGCCGAAGCGCGGTGGGGTCATCATCTACCACAAGAATCCGCTTGGCCATCTGGTCATCCTCCTCACGAGCCTTTCGCGTCGCCGTCGTCGGCGGGGTCTTCCTGTACCGGCAGGGCAAAGGTGAACGTGCTACCCTTGCCCAGTTCGCTCTCGGCCCAGATGCGGCCGCCAAGATGCTCAATGATCTGCTTCGCGATGTACAGGCCCAGACCCGCGCCGCCCGAGGAACGGGTTTGCGAGGGCTCGGCCTGGAAGAATTTGTCAAAGACGTGAGGCAGGCTTTGGGAAGGGATGCCTGCCCCCTGATCCTCCACCTGTACCCAGACCTCTCCCGGCTTGGGCAAGCCGCGAACGATGGCCGCACCGCCCGATTTGCTGAACTTGATCGCGTTGCTGATCAGGTTCGCCATCACCTGCTTCAGCCGCACGAAATCCCCGATGACCTCCGGCAGCGGCTCCGCGATCTCCACGCGCAACGCCACGCCGGCATTGGCAGCCATCCCCTCGGCATCGGCCACCGCCTGCCGAATCAGGTCCTCCACGGGAACGCGCTCGCGCTTGAGCAGGAAATTCCCCTGCTCCAACTTGGATGTGTCCAGGATGTCTTCCACCAATTTGGTCAGGTGATCCGTCTGGTCGCGGATAATGGTCAAGAACTCGGTACGGACCTTGGGGTCCTCGGCTTTGCCGTGCAGGAGCAGTTCTATGAACCCCTTGATGTAGAACAGGGGAGTGCGCAACTCGTGCGAGACGATAGAGACAAAATCAGACTTCATGCGCTCCAGTTCGCGCTCGCGGGTGATGTCCCGCACCAGGCGCACCTGCCCCAAGGGGTTGTGGGCCAAGTCCTGCAATTGCGTGGTGTAGACCATGACCACGCGGTTCAGGGGGGCCGACAGGCTGACCTCTCTCCGCACCACCGCGGGCAAACCTGTGGCGTCCGCGTCGTTGGAGGCCATAGCCTGCAACTGCTCCAGCAGATCCGCGGACGGTGCGCCGATTTCCCAGAGCGCGGCCAACCCAGGGTCGGGCAATCCGCGAAAGTCGTGGATGCTGCGGCCCAGCAGGTCTTCGTGCAGGATGTTCAGGATATTGCGCAAGGCGGGATTGCACACCGAGATGCGGTCCTGCCTGTCCAGTACGAGGACGCCGTCGGCCATGTTCTGGATGATGGCTTCGGTGTGCTGGCGGCGGGTTACCGATTCCTCAAACAGTTTTGCGTTCTGCACCGCCACGGCGATCTGGCGCGCAGAGGCCGAGAGGAGCGACGCATCCGGCTCCTCAGCGCCGCCGGCGATGATCAGCACGCCCTCCGCCTCGGCCTTGCTGATGAGGCCGGTGAGCCATGCCGAGTCCGCGCCCGCGGCCACCACAGCCTTGCGCAGGTCGTCGGGCAGCACCTCCAGCGCCGCCCGCGCAGGCCCCGGCGCGGAGATTTCCAGCACGGACGCATCCAGAGACGGCGGCCACAGGTCGGCCACGGCCTTGTTCTGGGCCACCACCGCAGCAGGCCACAACGAGCCGTCGCGCAGGAGATAGACGGCCCCCAGGGGCGACCTCACTGCCGCGACCAGTTCCGCCAATGCCCCCTGGAGCGTATCCTCTAGCGACAGCGATTCGGCGAGGATGGCGCCCAGGCGGTTCAGCGCCGCCAGTTCGGCGTTGCGCCGCTGGAGTTCGGCGGTGCGCTCCCGAACCTGGCGCTCCAGGTCTTCCTGGTAGCGGCGTTTCTGTTCCTCCAGTTCACGCCGCGCGTCCAGGAGTTCTTTCTCTTTGATGGCGCGACTGACCGACTGGCGCAGGATGTCCAGGGTGAAGGGTTTGGCGATGTAATCGTAGGCGCCGTGTCGGAGGCTTTCGCGCGCGCTTTGAATGTCGGGCGCGCCGGTGATAATGATCACGGGGGCGTCCACGCCTTGCTCTTTGAGGTACTTGAGGATGTCCAGGCCGCTGACTTTGGGAAGGAGCACGTCCAGAATGATGGTGTCGGGGGGGAAGGAAGGGAGAATCTGCGTAACCTCGTCAAAACTGCCCACAGCCTGAACCGTGTAGCCCTCTCTGGTGAGGATGGTGGACAGCGTAATTCGGATGCTTTCCTCATCGTCCACGACCAGAATACGCTTCACGACTGCACACCTCAAGCGCTCAACGGCAACTTCACCTCAAACGCGAACCCGCCATCGGTCGGACGAAGGTCCAGGGTGCCGCCCAGACGGGCAACGTGCGCCCTTGCCGCGGCGTACAGCATCGCCTCGCGGCACAGCGGCGCGCCGTCGGTCTCCGCCCGACGGAGTTGCCCCATGAACCAGGCGGGGGGCGAGGCATCGGCGCAGGCATCCACCACCACGCGGACGGCAGCGTTCTCCCCGAGGCGCATCGGCTCCGCGCTAACCCGCAGCGCACGGAACGACTCGGCCGGCGACTGGAGCAGCCCAGAGCGCGCCGCCAGGATCAGCCCGAGCCACGTGAGCAGAAGTCGGGCGCTGTCCGCGACGACGCGCGCATCGGCGATGTCCAGGCGACGCTCAAAGGCAATGCCATCCTTCTCCAACCGCCGCTGCACCAGCGCGCACGCCGCTTCCAAACTGACACGGATATCCTCGCTGACCGGGACATACGCGGCTTCGTGCGAGATCATCAGCAAGTGGTTGGCCAGATTGCTGATGCGCTTGGCCTGATCCAGGGATTTCTGCAGGTAGGCCCCTGCCTCGCTCCAGGAGGGGAGATCCATCTGCGCCAGTTCGGTGTAACTCATGACGCCGGTTACCGCGTTGTTGATGTCGTGGGCGACCATGGCGGCAACTTCGCCCGCGCAGGTGAGTTGCGCCCAACGAAGGAACCGCTCGTGCTCTGCTGTGTCGTCGTATGGTTCCATGGCTCTACCGCTTACCTCTCTGAGGGCTATGCCGGCGATGGAGACGCCGACTTGCGTCGCTGATCCAGCCGCCGCCACACCCACT
Organism: Chloroflexota bacterium; assembly: GCA_014360805.1. NCBI lineage: Bacteria > Bacillati > Chloroflexota > Chloroflexota bacterium. Next base: position 7,560 of record JACIWU010000021.1, on the reverse strand, counting down.
TGGTGAGTTCGGCCACGATGGCCGGGACAAACACCAGTGGCAGGATGACCTCCCATTCGCGCAGGGTCAGGAACGTGGTGTCAAATATCGGATCCAGGAACGGCACGTAGATGATGAGCATGATGATCGCCAACGACGCCAGCACGGCCCACTGCATGAAGCGGTTGCTCCAGATGCCAATGGAGATCAGCGGGTGCCGCTCGGAGCGAGACGTGTAGGCGCGGAGCAGTTCCGAGATGCTGAGGGTTGCGAATGCCATCGTGCGTGCGTGGACTTCGGTGCCGCCAAACCACATGCGCCCGATGAGGAACGCAGCCAGCGTGGCGGCGGCAATGGCGATGCTCTGGGTGATGATCCCGATGACCATCGGACGGTTGATGATGGGCTCGTTGACGGGGCGCGGCGGGCGGTCCATGATGTCCGGATCGCCCTTCTCCAGGCCCAGCGCCAGGGCTGGGGCGCCGTCGGTAACCAGGTTGAGCACGAGCAGTTGAATCGCACTCAGGGGCAGCCCCCAGTTGAAGATGGTCGCCAGGAAGACCACGAGGATTTCGCCCACGTTGCACGAGAGAAGGTAGTACACGAACTTGCGGATGTTGGAGTAGATGATGCGGCCTTCCTCTATGGCCGCTACGATGCTGGCGTAGTTGTCGTCGGTGAGCACCATGTCGGCGGTCTCTTTGGAGACGTCGGTGCCGGTGATGCCCATGGCCACGCCGATGTCCGCGCGCTTGAGGGCCGGCGCGTCATTCACGCCGTCGCCGGTCATGGCGACAATGTGCCCCCGATTCTTGAGGGCCTCCACAATGCGCACCTTGTGATGTGGGGAGACACGGGCGAAGACGTCAATCTCGTTCACGATCTCCGACAGTTCCTCGTCCGACATCTGCTCCAGTTCCACGCCGGTAACCAGTTGGCGGCCGGGGGTGAGCAAGTCCAACTGCCGCGCGATGGCCATGGCCGTGCGGTCGTGGTCGCCGGTGATCATCACCGTCTTCAGGCCGGCGTTGCGGGCCAATGCGATGGCGTCCTTGACCTCTGCCCGGGCGGGGTCTATCATGCCCACGAGGCCCAGGAACGTCATGTTCCGCTCCACTTCGTGCATGCGGTCTTCGGGCGGGATGGCGTCCAAATGCCGGCGGGCCACGCCGAGGATGCGAAGGGCGTCGCTGGCCATTTGCTCCTGGATGCGCAGGATTCGCTCGCGGGCCTGGTCGGTCATCGGGTACACCTGGCCGTCCTGCTCGTAGGTGTCGCAGAGATAGACGATGATGTCGCCAGCGCCCTTGGTAAACGCCACATAGCCGTTGGCGTCCTTGTGGATGGTGGTCATGCGCTTGCGGTCGGAATCAAAGGGGATTTCGGCCACGCGGGGGTACTGCTCTTCCAGGTCGCTTTTCCAAAGCCCGGCCTTGGCCGCGGCCACAACCAGCGCGCCCTCGGTGGGGTCGCCCACCATGCGGTATGTCTGCTGGCCCGTCTCACCGGTGCCGCTGGTCTCCAGCCGCGAATCGTTGCACAGCGCCGCGGCGAGCAGCACATCGCGCACCCCGCCGGGCCGCCGCACGTCCACCTCATGCCCGTTCTGCCGAAACTCGCCCCTGGGGTCGTACCCCTCGCCGGTTACGGTGATGAGTTCGCCGTCGCTATAGACGCGCACCACGGTCATCTCGTTCTTGGTGAGCGTGCCCGTCTTGTCGGAGCAGATGGTTGTGGCGCTGCCCAGCGTCTCCACGGCGGGGAGTTTGCGGAGCAGGGCGTGCCGCCGCACCATGCGCTGCAACCCCAGCGCCAGGCAGATGGTAACGACAGCGGGCAGGCCCTCGGGCACGGCGGCGATGGCCAGGCTGATGGCGGTGATGAACATAGTCAGCGGGGGGATGCCCCGTGCCACGCCCACGCCAAACACGATGGCGCACACCACAAGGGCCGCGATGCCCAGCCACTTCCCCAGTTGATCCAGTTTGATTTGGAGCGGCGTCGGCTCCTCCTCAAAACTCTGGATCATGTCGGCGATGAGGCCGATTTCCGTGTGCATGCCCGTGGCGACCACGATGCCTCGCCCGCGCCCGTAGGTTACCAGAGTGCCCATGTAGGCCGAGTTGTCGCGGTCGCCGAGCGCCAGGCCCCGGTCCAGGACGACTTCGGCGTGCTTGGCCGCGGGCGTGGACTCGCCGGTGAGCGAAGCCTCGTCTATGCGCAGGTTGACGCTCTCCACCAAGCGCAGGTCGGCGGGGACGTAATTGCCCGCCTCCAGCACCACCAGGTCGCCGGGCACCAACTCTCGGGCGGGGATGGTAATGAGCCGCCCCCCGCGGATGACGTGCGCCTCGGGCGCCGCCATGCGCTTCAGGGCCGTGAGCGCCTCCTCGGCGCGGGACTCCTGGATCACGCCCAGCACGGCGTTGAGCACCACGATGGCCATGATGGCCGCCGCGTCCACGTACTCGCCGATGAAAATGGAGATAAGGCTGGCTACAATGAGGATGATCACCAGAAAACTGGTGAGTTGATCCCACAGGCGCTTCCAGAAACTGGGGCGGGGCTTCTCGGAAAGTTCGTTGTACCCGCACTCCTTGAGGCGGGCCGCCGCCACTTCAGGCGACAGGCCCGAGGAGAGGCTTGTCCCCAGCGCATCGGCCACAGCGCCGATGGGTTGCGCATGCCAAATCGGCGTGCCGCTGGGTTCGCACGCAGTCTCGTTATTCGCTGTCATCTATCCGACTCCCGTTGCCCTCGCTTGCGGGGCGGTTGTGGTTTCGTGCGGGTTGCAGATCTGCGCGACGGCTGACGCCGCCTCTTCGCATACCCCGGCGCTCCGGCGGCGCGGGCAGCCCCGCCGCGCATATCCCATTATACGTTAGCGGGCGCGGTTGGCAAGTTCGCCATCGGCCAGGCAGTGTACATTCGGTAGAAATTGGTCAGACCGATGAGCGACAGCATGAAATGCATTGAGTAGGGCAGGTTTCCATGCCTGCCCCCTGTTTGCGGCGGCTATGGAAAGCCGCCCTACGTGTTTTGGCGTTGTGCCGCCGACCCATTGCGAGCGCAGAGGCTGGTCTCCACACCTGCACCCGCCGTCTTTAGCCCGGGTGGCGCAATTCCCACCGAACAAGATACACTACCATCGGCCAGGACGCGGTCCCGAAGTTTGCGGATACCCGTCATGCGAGGGCGCGCCGCTGAATCCCGAGGCCCTACGGGTTTTCCAGCGGGGCAAGTTCCGCCAGCCTGGACCAATCGTAGTTCTCGCGCCACAGGAAGTAGGCGCCAAGGACGAAGATGGGAACGTACACCAGGGCATGAAGCACGATCCCGCAGGCCAGCGCCAGCGCGGGATCCACCCCGTAGAGGCCCAACGTGAGGACGCAGAGGTAGTGGAACACCCCGATTCGCCCGGGCGATGACGGGACGATGATCCCGATGTTCAGGATGGCCAGCAGGAGTGGCGCCGCCGTCCACGGCAGGCGCAGCCCAAACGCCCAGAAAGCCAGCAGGTTGGTAAGAATCATGAGCGCCCAATTGCCTGCCGACCAGCCCCAAAGGACCAGGTTCATCCGCAAACTCTTGAGCGGCCGGAGGCTCAAGGCAGCGCGCTGCAGCGCAGCCATCACCCCCATGCGTCCTAGCCAGGAGTCCGGCCCGGCCACCCGCACCACCCAGGCGGGCAGGCGGCTCTCCCACCGCGACAGCACCGTCATGGCCGCCAGCAGCGCCACCATCCCCCCGCTCACGACAAGCGACGACCCCTTGACCCAAGACGGGAACGGCATGAAGATTGACGTTACCAGCACGACCAGCAGCAGCATGAGGCTGTCCAGCGCCTTTTCAAGCACCACGGTGCCGAGCGCGTAGGCGGCGCTGATGGCCTCAATCCGCGCCAGCAGGTAGGCCCGCGCGATCTCGCCCAGGCGCGCAGGCACGGCCGCATTGACCATCTGGCCAATGTAGATGACACGCAGCAGTTTTCCGAACCGCCGCGCCCCGTGCTCCGGGTAGAACAGCGCCTTCCAGCGGGCGGCTTTCACCACCTGCGTTGCCAGAAACGCCCCGAGCGCCGCGCTCACCAGCCACGGGTTCGCCTGCCGCAGGGCGTTCCACACTTCGCGCAGGTGCACCTGCCTGAAGGCCAGCCACAGGAACAGCAGGCTCAACAGCGTGCCCAGGATCAGCGTGATGGTTCGTCGCATGTGGTTCGGCTTCGCGGTGCGAATGGTTCCCTCCTCGCGCTCCGTGCGTCTTGGGTGCGCAACAGCGACGCATTCTACCTTCGGGCCACGCGGGTGTCAAAAGCACCGGAACGCGCCACGGCCCGATTTGACAGAAGCCGTCGCCTGCGATACCCTCACCTACCACTTGGAGGCAGGAGGCCATGAGGTCATCTACCCACAGACGGTTGCTGGTTGCGTCAATCCTTTGCATCACGCTGCTTGCCTCTTGCAGTGCGGCATCCCGACCGTCGGCGACGCCGACGCCCTGGCCCACCCCCACGGCGACGGCCACGCAGGCCCCGCCCACAGCCACACCTGCCCCCACGTGCGCGCCGTGCCCGTCGCCCATCCCCACGGCCACGCCCTTGCCCACGCCCACGCCAACGCCGTGGCCCACGCCCGACGGCATCGCCCGCACCGCCTACGTGCCCATCCTCATGTACCACTACATCTCCGTCCCGCCGCGCGGCGCGGATGCGATCCGCCGCGACCTGTCGGTGCCGCCCGCAGCCTTTGAGCAGCAACTGCGCTACCTCAAGGAGAACGGCTACCAGTCCATCAGCCTGCACGACCTGAACCGCCACCTGCAACGGGGCGACCCGCTGCCCCCCAAGCCCGTCATCCTCACGTTTGACGACGGATACCGCGACAACTTTGAGTATGCGTTCCCGCTGCTGATGAAATACGGGTTCACGGGGACGTTCTTCCTGGTAACGGAACCGATTGATCGGGGCGACGAGGCCTATCTGACCTGGCCGCAGGTGATGGTGATGAGCCAGATGGGCATGGACATGGAGCCGCACACCTACACCCATGCCGACCTCACCAACAAGCCGGTGGACTACATCGTGTGGCAGGTGATCGGCTCCAAGGAGGCCATTGAGGAGCGCACCGGCAAGACGTGCCGCTTCTTCGCCTATCCGTCGGGGCAATACGACCAGAACGTCGTGGACGTGCTGAAGTCGGCCTACTTCTGGGGCGCCGTGGTGTCGCAAGCGGGCGCGACGCACACTTCCGACGGCATGTTCCAACTGCGGCGGGTTCGGATTCGCGGCTCGGACACATTGGAGCAATTCGCCCAGAAGTTGACCTGGAATTGGTGAGATGTTCTTTGACGCGCTCACGCTGGCGGCCGTGGTGCAGGAGATTCGGGCGCGCGCGTTGGGTGGGCGAGTCCAATCCGTGGTGCAACCCGACGCCCTGACCGTGGCCCTGGAACTGTACGCGGGGCAGGCCCGCCACGACCTGGTGCTCTCGGCACAGCCCTTCCATCCGCGCGTCCACTTCGCCGCCGAGAAGCCCCGGCGCGGCACGGAAACACCTTCTCCCCTGTTGCTCCAGATGCGCAAACTCCTGGTCGGCGCGCGGCTGGCCGACGTGCATCAGCCCGCCTTGGAGCGCATCCTGCACCTGCGGTTTGAGCGCGCGGGCGAATCCCTCACCCTCATCGCCGAGATCATGGGCAAGCATAGCAACATCGTCCTGGTCTCCTCCGATGGCGTGATTCTGGAATGCGTCAAGCGCGTGGGGCCGGATGTGAATCGCTATCGGGTGGTGCTGCCCAACCGCGCCTACGTGCCCCCGCCCGCGCAGAACCGAGTCCCCCTGCCCGAATGGAGCGAGGAGCGACTGGCGCGGCTGCTCCGGGAACGCGCCGACATGCCAACAGAGCGGGCGCTCGTGGGCGCGGTGCAGGGGCTTAGCCCGCTGGCGGCGCGCGAGGCGTTGGCGCGGGCGGGCAGCGCGGACCCGCAGCGCATCCTGCGTGAACTCGCCAACCTGTTCGCCCCGCTGGAGACCGGCCGCTGGGCACCGAGCGTGGGCATCCAGGCCGAAACCATCGTCGCTTACGCCCCCTACGCACTCACCCACCTGGGCGAGTGGCAGCCCGCGCTATCCATGAGCCAGGCGATTGAGACGTACCGCGCCGCCCGGGAGACGGCCGACCCGTATGCGGCGGCGCGGGCGTCCGTGCGCAGCCTCCTCGCCGACGCCGCCCAGGCGCTCGCCCGACGCCGGCAGGCGCTGGAGCGCGAAGCGATGTCGCCGGACGAGATCAACCGCCTGCTGGAGTGCGGCCAGGTTCTGCTCAACCACTTGGGCGAAATCCGCAAGGGGCAGACCCGCGTTACCCTGCCTGGGCTGTCCGGCCAGGAGATGACCATTGACTTGAACCCCGACGAGACGCCCTTGGAGAATGCGCAGCGCTACTTCAAAGCGTACCACAAAGCGCGCAGCGCATCCGAGGAAGTGCCGCGCCGCCTGGAATCGCTGGCGGCAGAGGAAGCCTACCTGACCCAATTGAGCGCCGACCTGGCGCTTGCCTCGTCGCGGCCGGAGATAGAGGAGGTGGCGGCGGCCCTCGCCGAGGCCGGATATGCCCGCGATCGCCCGACGCCGCGTTCCCGACCGCGCCCCGCAAGGCCGATGACCTTCCGCTCGCCAGACGGTTTCACGGTGCTGGTGGGGCGCAACAGCCGCCAGAACGACGAGGTTACGTTCAAGATGGCCTCGCCGGAGGATGTGTGGCTTCACGTGCGCGGGGTGGCTGGGGCGCACGTGATCATCCGCGGCGGCGGGCGCGCCGTGTCGGAGCCTGCGCTGACCTTCGCGGCGCGACTGGCGGCCTACTACTCGGCCGCGCGGGGCGAGCCGTCGGCCCAGGTGGACTGGACGCTGCGGAAGCATGTGCGGCGGATGCCCGGCGGTAGGCCCGGCCTGGTAACGTACTCCCATGAGCAGACGCTTGTAGTGCCGGCGTCTCTGCCGGAGGACGCAGCCGAAGTCTCGCCCTAGCCGGCTCGGTTCTGCTTTGCGTTGGTGAGCAAGGAGCGACGCGCTTCCGGAAGTGCACTGCACCTGTACCCTGCCGCGACCAACAGAGGTCGGAACCGAGTCCTGTACCCCGGAAAAGCAAAGCACACCCATATCGCAGGGTGTGCTCCCCGATGAACGGCGCGATGTACGTTGCGGTCAGCGCCAGGGCGCTCGGCTATTCTACCTTGATCTGGGTTCTCTTCCTGGGGGTCTCCTCGGTGCGCTCAATGGCAGCGTCAATGAGACTGCGGTAGGCCAGGAGCGCCTCTTTCCGCGCGGCCCTGATGTGCTTGTGGAACTCTTCCGGGAAGAGGGTCTTCCGGCTTCGCCGAATGCCCCGGATGCCCTCGCGCACCCAGTCCTCAAACACGAATTCCTTCTCTTTCGCTTCTGTCATGGCACCCACCTCCATGCTGTTCAGGCACCTTACCGACGGTTCTATTGTACTCCAAAAGTCCGTTTTGCGCAAGGGCCGGCGGCTATCCACGAATCACACGAATCCACGCGAAGTACTACGCCCGACGCTGAAGCA
>JACIWU010000020.1 GCA_014360805.1 Chloroflexota bacterium | reverse complement strand
CATCACCACGCGGGGCGTCGCACCGCGTAGGGACGACGCATGCGTCGTCCCTACCTTCAGCCCGCAGGGCTTCGCCCCTTCAGCCCGATGCTTTAGCGTCGGGCGGGGCACAGGCACACGTCGCCCCCGGCCTTCGGCCTCCCCTTCGCCCGCGGCGGTAGGGGCAACCTGCGGGTTGCCCCTACGAGCGAACCTGCACCCCGCAGGGCTTTGCCCCTTCAGCCCGATGCTTTAGCGTCGGGCGGGGCACAGGCACACGTCGCCCCCGGCCTTCGGCCGAGGGGGTGAGGTGCGTATCACCGCGTCCACCGCCGGCTGTCTACGCCCCGCCTTCCAGCAGGGGCACATCGGCCTCCTGGAAGTCGGGCACCAACTCCCGGAGCGTCCTGCGGATGGCCGCTTCGTCCATTCGTGCCGCGTGTTCGGCCAGCAGGTCAATCATGCGGTACAGGCGGTCGCCGTCCACCGGGGCCGACTGCGCGATGAAGATTTTATCATACACGGTGGCGGTGCGCTGCTCTTCGTGCGTGAACAGTTCTTCATGGAGTTTCTCGCCCGGGCGCAGGCCCGTGTACACGATCTCAATGTCGCGCCCCAGTTTCAGCCCCGACAGTTCCACCAGGTCTTTCGCCAAATCCACAATGCGCACCGGGTCGCCCATGTCCAGCGCGTAGATTTGGCCGGGCGTCGCCAGCGACGCCGCCTGGATCACGAGTTGGACGGCCTCGGGGATGGTCATGAAGAAGCGGGTCATCTCCGGGTGCGTGATGGTGATGGGGCCGCCGGCGGCAATCTGCTCGCGGAACAGGGGAACCACGCTGCCGCGACTGCCCAGCACGTTGCCAAACCGAACGGCCACGAAGGCGCGCCCGCTTCGCATCGCGGCATCCTGCACGATCATCTCGGCGATGCGCTTGGTGGCGCCCATGATGCTCGTGGGGCGGACGGCCTTGTCGGTGGAGATGAGCACGAATCGCTGCACGTCGGCGGCCAACGCAGCCCGCACCACGTTTCGGGTGCCCAGCACGTTGTTGGTGATCGCCTCGTCCACGTTCTGCTCCATCAGAGGCACGTGCTTGTGCGCCGCCGAGTGGAACACGATCTGCGGGCGATAGCGTTGAAGGACCGCCTGAATCTTGTTGCCATCGCGGATGTCGGCGATGATCACATCGCGGGCGAGTGAGGGGAATTTGCGCGCAAGTTCCTGCTCTATGACGTAGATGCTGTTCTCGCCGTGGCCCAGGAGGAGGAGCCGCCCAGGACGGAATCGCGCGATTTGGCGGCACAGTTCGGAGCCGATGGAGCCGCCCGCGCCTGTAACGAGGATCGTGGCCCCCGAGATGAAACCGGCGATCTCCTCCAGGTTGACGCTGGTCGGCTCGCGTCGGAGGAGGTCTTCCAACTGCACGTCGCGGATTTGGCTCAGCCACACCTTGCCGTTCAGGAGTTCAAACAGGCCGGGCAGCGTGCGGAATCGGAGCCCCGCGCTCTCGCAAATGCCCACAATCTCGCGGATGGCCTTGCCAGGGGCGGTGGGCATGGCGATAAGGGCCTCGTCCACATGCAGGCGCCGCGCCAGTTCGGGGATGTCCTTGCGCGCCCCGTACACCTTGACGCCGTGGATGTAGTTGCCGATTTTCCGCTCGTCGTCGTCCACGAACCCCACGGGCAGCATGTTGATGTCGGGGTTATTGTGCATCTCGCGGACGATCATGGCGCCCGCATCGCCCGCGCCGATGATCAGGATTCGGCGTGGCGCGCTGCCCTGGCCGATTTTGCCCTTGCGGCTGGTCGCGATGTCCCACGCGATCTTGGAGGAGAATCGGACGCCGCCGAGGAGAAGGACATTCAGCAGCCAGTCAATGATGAGCATGGGCCGGGAAAAGCCGGAGATGATCTTCAGGGGGCGCATGACGCCGTAGATAAGGATTGCCAGCAGCGCCGATGCGATGCCCGCCGCGGCGATGATGGCCAGCGCCTCGTGGCTGCCCGCGTACTGCCACATGCGCCGATACAGCCCAAACAGATGGAACGTGAGCGGGTAGATGATGAGCAGGGCAGGCGCCACAGGCCACCACCGTCGGAAGTAGTCCCAGGCGGTAAACGTGTCAAAGCGCAGGAAGTAACTCAGGATAAGCGCAAACAGCAGCAGAACCAGATCAGCGACAATCAAATACCGATTCCTGAGCCACATCTTTCTGCAAACGTCCTAACTCAGTGCTTTGCGAACGGCGGCGCTGTGCCGCTGGATACGGCGAATGGCCTCGCAAATGCGGTGCACCGTCTCAGGAAGCATGTGCGAGAAGATGGGAAGGCTCACGCATTCTGTTGCGAGGCGTTCCGTTACGGGCAGCCGACCGCGATATCGCTCGCCCACGTGCCGGTACGCCGTGTGCAGGTGAACGGGAGGGTCGTAGTAGTTGCGGGTGTCCACCCCTTCGGCCCGCAATGCTTTCACCAGCATGTCGCGCGAAAGGCCGAACTCGGCCTCCACGACGCGGATGGACAAATCCTTGTACGAGCAGCGATCCCTCGGGTCAACTTTCTGGAAATAAATGCCACCGATGTCCTGCAACTCCTGCCGATAAATCTGGACGAGTTGATTGCGGCGTCGGGCGTTGTCTTCCAGCATCTGGAGCGAATGGAGGCCCAGGATGGCGCTGAATTCCTGCATGCGGGCGTTGAGGCCGGGGAACTCCGTGTCGTAGTTGCCCGGGTTGCCGTACTCCCTGCCGACCTCTACCCTGCGCGCGATCTCGGCGTCGTTGGTGGCGACGATGCCCCCCTCGCCCGTTACAAGAAGTTTCGTGGGGCTGGAACTGAAGACCTCGGCCACGCCATGGCTGCCCACCGGCTTGCCGCGGTACAGCGCGCCAAAGCCGTGGGCGGCGTCAAACAGGAGTTTGACCCCCGCGCGGCGCGCCACCGCTTCCAGGCCTTCCACGTCGGCGGGGTTGCCGAACACGTGCGTGGCGACGATGGCCGACGTTCTCGGGGTGATGGCCGCCTCCGCGGACGCGGGGTCCAGGTTCCATGTGTCGGGGTCCACGTCGGCGAACACGGGGGTCAGCCCGCACCACGCCAGGGGATGCACCGTGGCCATGAAGGTGAAACTGGGGACGACCACCTCGCCCGTCAGGTCGGCGGCCTTGTAGGCGAGGGTCAGACCGGTGGTGCAACTGGAGACGCCGACGGCATGCGCGGTTCCCACATACTGGGCGACGGCGCGCTCAAAGGCGGCCAGGTACTTGCCTTTGGTTACCATGCCGGTCTGGAAGATTTCGCCGATTTCGTCTGCAACGTCGGAGAACGGGGGCAGCGTCGGCCTCATGAAGGGCACCGGCGACTCAAAAAGAGGGGCACCTCCCAATACCGCAGGCGTGGACATTCCATCTCCTTCAGGCGCAGAATCGTGTGCGTGCAGTATACTCCGCTCTATTCCAAACGTCAAGCACGCGCCGCGGTTACGGGGTATTATGTTAGGCTGCGCGCATGGCGTGCAGGATAGCCTCCAGCACGCCGCCCGCGATGGCCAGCGCCTTGTCCGAGATGGTGAAGCAGTGTTCGCGCTGGGCGCGCGGGTCTACGTCGCCCACCTTCATGTTGGGGAACACCTGCAACCCGTCGTGGAGCAGCCCGCGCAAGACGCCCTTCAGCCGTACACGCACTGGCTCGGCGTCCACATACGCGACGATGTCGCCTTCGTCCACCATGTCGCCGATTTCGCGAACGCCGCGGAATTCGCCCGCGCACGGGGCGCGCACCACCCGCAGTTCGGAGTGGCCCCCCACTTCGCCGGGGATTCCCGTGTTGGGCAAGGCCTGGCCCTTCCAGATGACTCGCCCCAGGGTGTGCCCGCGCATGGTCTCTACGACGGCGTGGGCGTCCTCGCCTGCGGTGAAGCCCGGCCCCAGGCCGATGACCAGCGGCGCGTCGGTGATGCGCGTGCCCAGGTTGCGCTTGGCCAGGATGGCGTCCACCACCACATCCGGGCGCAGTTCGCGCACGATGGCGGCTTCGGGATCCACGACGACGGGCAGAACCCCCTCGGCCCAGGCACGCCTCACGCCTTCCAGCCCCTCCACCCGTCGCGCCCGCACGCCGTCCACCACGGTCTCCCCCTCCCAGACCGCCGTCGCGAAGGCAACTTTGCGGCGGATGACGGTGGGCGCGGGGATTTCCGTAACCACGACCTGGAACCCGCACTGCCACAACCTCCAGGCGACGCCCGAAGCCAGGTCGCCGCCCCCCTTGACCACCACGGCGATGTTCCGGCCCAAGACGGCCATGGCTGCTGCCTCCTTGCGGTGCTACGGCTGGATGGTGGGCGTCGGCGGGAGCGCGGCGTTGTAGCGGGCGGCCAAAGCGGCCAGTTCCGGATCGTCGGCGTACTCCTCCGTGAGGGGAATCACGCCCGCCTTGGCCGAGACGATTTTGCCTTCGGCGTCAAAGTCCACGGTGATCTCGCCCAGCCATTCGCCGCCGTAGCCCGCCTGTCCGATGACCGTGTTGTTCAGTTGCAGCGTCTCCTGGAGCAGGTCGTAGGAGTGCCCGCCCACGATGGCGGTGATGCCGTCCACCTCCATTGCGATCTTGCGATCCATCACGTTGCCCGCGTGCGACAGGATGACGACGGCATCCACGTTCTCGGCGCGGGCCTTGCTCACGTACTCGCGGGCGGTCTCCACGGGGTCTTTGACCGTAACGTCCGACGGAGCGAAGGCCTTGAGCGAGTCGTCGGCCGGAGACAGGCCGATGATGGCGACTTTGTGCCCGCCGACGTCCTGCACGACGTAGGGCGTGAAGACCGGCTTGCCGGTGTTGGCGTAAACCAGGTTCGCCGACAGGAAGGCGAACTTCGCCTCGCGCGAGCGGGCCAGCAATTCGTCCCAATGGCCTGTGTCGCGTTCGCCGATGGCCATGGCGTTGTATCCCATGAGATCCATCGCCTCGGTGAGCGCCTTGCCCTGGCTGACGTCGGAGACGGGCTGGCCGAAGAGCGCGTCGCCCGCGTCCAAGACGAGCAGGTACGGGGTCTTGGCGCGGTAGTCCTTGATGACGGTGGCCCGACGGGCCACACCCCCCTTGGGCGGGCGTCAGCCGCAGGGGTCCAGGTACCCTTCCACGTCGGTGGTGTGCAGGATGGTGAGTGTCCAGGGGCCTGTGGGGCGCGCGGCGTTGCGGCGGATGAGGGCCTGGGCGGTGATGAGAGCCGCGACGACAACCAGCGCCAGCGCAACAGGCGCGATCCACCGCCGAATGGAGCTACGCTCGCCGGCCTTCGGCTTGGGTTTGGGCTCGGCTTTCTTCGCTGCCTGCGCCGTGCGCGGAGCCTGCTTGGGGACCTGTTTCTTCTTGCGTTTCTTCGCCACGACTCACCTCACAAAATCAGGTCATTTGCCCAGGGCGGCCAAGTTTCGCACCAGGCCGGCAAAGGTTCCGGCTGCAACGATATAATACCACGCTTGCCCATCAGCCCAAAATGCTCCCCATTGTAACCGCGAATAACGCCAATCCACGTGAATGGGGAACGGAGCGCAGCCCCCTGCCGCGGCTATGGAAAGCCGCCCTACGAAACTGTAACCGCGAATAACGCCAATCCACGCGAATAGGTTAGGCAATGCAACCGAGCGTAGGGCAGGTTTCCATACCTGCCGCGGCTGTGGAAAGCCACCCTACGAAACTGTAACCGCGAATAACGCCAATCCACGCGAATGGGGAACTACGTGCCTACATTTATTCTCCATTCGTGTAGGTTCGTGCCTACGTGTTCTACAGGAAGGTAATCATCCACGCCGCCAGGAGTGCAAAAAGCCCGGCGGTCGCCAACTTGATTGCGCCGGCGCGCCGACTCACGAATTGGCCCAGTCGCTCCGAGGATGTGCCCCAGTAGGCCAGCAGGAACACCACGACGAGCGGCACCACAAAGACGACGTTGTACAGCAGCAGGTAGACCAGCGCCCGAATCCTCATGGCCGGCACGCCCAGCACGAACAGAATCGTGGGCAGGTACACCTGGCCGGTGCACGCCAGTTCAATGAGCGAGACGACGATGCCCGTGGCGAAGGCCACGCCGGCGACGGCGCGGGCTTGCGCACCCTCGCGGATGACGCGGTTGATCTGGCGCCGCAGTCGGGTCGGCAGTTTCAGGCGCATCTCTTCAGGCCGCCCCCGCCGCGCCTGGTACCAGTCGTACAGGCTGCCCAGCGCCAGCGCCAGGCACAAGGCCGCCGTGAAGCCGTACAGATAGCGGCTGATGGCGGGCAAGAACGGCAGGCTCGCCAGGAACTTGAGAAAGCCCACCCCGACCCCCAGGTAGGTCAGGAAGACGCCGAGGGTAAACATCCCACCCACAAAAACAATGTCGCGGCCCTTGCGCCCCGTGAACGCAAGGTAGGAGATGAAGAACACGATGGTGGCGAAGGCGCACGGGTTGAGGCCGTCTATCAGCCCCGCCGCCGCCACGGTCAGCGCCCCGAAGGATCGGAACCGGCTGAGGATGCTTTCGGCGGCGCTGGCCACATCTTGCTGGCCCTCCCAGTAGGCCCCGCTTCCGCCAGCGAGGTACTTCTGGATGGCGCCCTCAAGCGTGCGGACGTTGACTCCGTCGCCCAGGAGCGCTTCCGAGCCGACAAACGCAACCGGGGCGGTGAGGCGCTTGTTCAGCGGCACGCCGTTGCGTTCGCCCAGCCATTCGGCCAGCGCGGCGTGCTCTTGGATGTCGTATTCGTGAATGCGCAACTGCGGGTACTTGCTCTGCAAATACTGGAGGTCGTAGCGGGCGCGGTCGCATTCGTGGCAGCCCACCTGGAAGAAGTAGGCCAGGTGGATGGCCGGCTGTTGGCCGCTGGGCGCGCCCGACGGCGCGGCGGGACCGGTGAGTTTCGGGAAGTCCACGCCACCCTCGTTCATGTAATATTCCACCAGCGCGGCCAGTTGCTCGCGGGCGGCCTGTTCCCCGTGGAGCACGTGGTCGCCGATGAAGATGACGGGCAGCGCCCCTTCGCCGGTGCCGAACTGCCGCTCCAGCGCCGTGAGCAGGTCGTAGTCGGCGGGCGACTTCTCCACGTCCCTGGCGTCCACCACCAACTGGCGGTCATACCGCTCCTGCAGCGGCTTCAGCACCTCATCCTGCACGCGGTGGCATTCCGGGCACAGGCTGCTCCAGAAGAAGTACATCCGGACCACGGGATCGCCCTCGTCGCAGATGTGGCACGCCTTTGGGGTGGGCCGGGCCGTGGGCAGGGGCCAGGCGGGTGTGGCGGGCGGCTCGGCGTATCCTTCGGGCCAGTCCACGCCGCCCGCCGCCAGGTACGCCTCAATCAGCGCGGGGAGTTGGGCGCGAATCTCGTCCAGGCCGAAAAGGACGCGATCGCCGATGAACATCTCGGGCACCGCGCCCTTGTCGGGCGGGACGTTGTGCACCTGCTCCATGCGCAGGAGGAGTTCGTAGTTCGCGGCGGGCGTGATCTCCACCCGCCTCACCTCAAGCCGATCCCCGTACTGGGCCGTGAGGGGAGGCAGAACTTCTTCCAGCACCTTGTGGCACAGAGGGCAGGTATCGGAATAGAACAGCACGGCGCGAACCCTGGGCTCTTGGGCCTGCACCGTCGCCGACAGCAGCGCCGCGACGACCACCAGCCCCAGTATCCATGCTCTGAGCGATTTTCGCATCCGCGCTAATTCGGGCAGGCACGCGGAGAAGTCCGTTGGAAACAGAATCCGCTCAAACAAGATTTCCCCCTAACGAACGGCCGTCGCCCAAGATGCCGGCGCACCGCGCGACGCTCCCGCTGCTGCAATTCGGAGCGCGCTCACTCCACCAGGCCAAGAATCTGCTCCAGGCGTTCCCGTTGGGCGGCAAATTCGGCCTCGTAGATGCGGACGCAACGGGTCAGGTCCGTCGTGCCCGCCACCAGTTTGCTCGCGAATACGAAACAGGTGGGATCGCCGCACTGCTTGCAATTCCCGCCCGGCAAGAGTTTGTAGATTTCCATCACCGTCGGCTGATGGCGCTTCTCGTAGGAAGGCACGATCTCATGCCGCCGATCCCACACCCTGTTGATCTCGTCCAGGATGCGCTCGGCCACGCGCTGGGCCTCTTCCCGATCTTCCAGGTTGCTGATGGCAACCTCATGGGGGCGGAGCGTGTACCGCCGCCCGCCACGCACCATCGTCAGGATGCGATTCTCGTGGTCGTAGATGGCGTTCTTCCAGATGGTGTTGAGATAGGGCATGACCTCGCTGATGTCCTCTTGGAGCCGCGCGAAGGCGCTCCAGCGCTCCGAACCCGGGTCGCACGGCGGCGAAATGACTTCCAGTTCGTACTCTTTGCACAGCATTGTGCATCCTCCCTCGGTGGCGGTCATGCGCGCAGCGTGGATCCCTCTGCGCGGCAGGTGCAGTATCCCACATCCAGTATACCCGACGTGGCCCTGCTGTCAACTATGCGCGGTTTTGAATATTACGCGGGTAGAGGGAAGGGGCGTCATCCCTTCGTAGAGCACGAGGGGCAGGAGCACCCTGGCAGCGGCCCTTCTTCCACAGGGGGGAATTGCGCCCGCTCGCCGTGCCTGGCCCTTGCCCAGCGACGGCTTGCGGCGATGAGTTCCATCACCTGCTCGTCGGCAAGGCGGTAGTAGATCAATGTGCCGTCGCGGCGCTCGGCGATGAGGTTCGCGTCGCGCAGAACGGCCAACTGCTGTGAGACGTAGGGCTGGCGCCGCCCCAGGGCCACGACGAGATGGCACACGCACGCTTCGCCGCACTGCGCCAGCAACTCCAGGATGCGCAGCCGCGCCGGATGAGATAGCACCTTGTGCAGTTTCGCCATTGCGGCGTAGCCGTTCTCGTGTTCCTGTGCGCTCACGTGCATTAGCATACACCGAGGCGCGGGTTTGTCAAGTCGGGCTGGCGTCAGCGTCATCCACGAATAACACGAATCTGCACGAAGGGCATTCCGCCCGCACGGCGGGCATACCAACCTTACCCCCTCGTTCCCCCTCTCCCCGCCGCGGGCTAGGGGAGGCCGAAGGCCGGGGGTGAGGTGCGCCACCCGACACCGACGAGTGGAACGGGCAAAGCCCGGCGGAGCGCCGGTTCGCTCGTAGGGGCAACCTGCAGGTTGCTCCTACCATTTTCCCCGCCGCGGGGTAGGGAAGGCCCAAGGGTGGGGGTGAGGTGTGCGGCCCGACGCCAGGCGGAACAAACGCGCACCGGGGCGCGTCTCAAACTCGCACACACCGCAAGAAACCTGTCGCAAGGAGGAGAATATGAGATACGCGCGTTGGTTCCGCATCCTGGGCGCCGTGGCGGCGCTGGCCCTGGCCGCATGCTCCGCGGGAAGCAACCTGGCGGCGTCCCTCTCGCCCACGCCCGCGCACGCCGAGTCGCCCGGCGTGGAGTTGACGGTGTACAACTCGGACCTGGGGCTGGTCAAAGAGCACCGTCAGATGACCCTGGAGAAAGGTCTGAACTTCGTCCGCTTCTCCGATGTGGCCGCGGGGATTGACCCCACATCGGTGCACTTCCGCTCGCTGACCGATCCCGAGGGGACCGCGGTGTTGGAGCAGAACTACGAGTACGACGTGGTCGGGTCGGCCAAACTCCTGCGCAAGTACGTGGACCAGCAGATCACGCTGGTTACCGACGACGGCAGTGTGTACACGGGCAAGTTGCTCAGCGGCGCCGATGACATCATCCTTCAGGCCACCGACGGCAAGGTAACCGTCGTCAAGGCGAGCCAGGTGCGCGAATTCCAATTCCCCGCCCTACCGGAAGGGCTCATCACGAAGCCCTCGCTGCTGTGGCAGTTGGAGGCCGCCAAGGCCGGCGCGCATGATGTGGAAGTTACGTACCTGACGAGCGGCATCACGTGGTCGGCCGACTACGTGGTGGTCCTGGCTCCCGACGACGCCTCTCTGGGCCTGAACGGCTGGGTTACCGTGGACAACCGCAGCGGGGCCACGTACAAGGACGCGCGGCTGAAACTCATCGCTGGCGACATCCATCGCGTGCAGCCTGCCCAGGAACTGATGGTTTACGATCTGGCGCGCAAGGGTGCGCCCGCGCCGACCGCCGAACAGGTGGCCGAACGCCAGTTCTTTGAGTACCACCTGTACGAGGTACAGCGGCCCGTTACGGTGAAGGAGCAGCAGACCAAGCAGATTGAGTTTGTGAGCGCCGAGGGCGTGAAGGCCGAGAAGATCTTCGTGTACGACGGCCTGGGCGGAGGCTCCTGGCGCTACTACGGGCCGATCACCGACCCAACCTACGGCCCCACCAGCAACAAGAAGGTCATGGTGCTGGTGGAGTTCAAGAACTCCCAGGCCGGCGGACTGGGCGTCCCACTGCCCAAGGGCCGGGTCCGCGTGTACAAGGAGGACACCGGCGGCGGAACGGAGTTCGTGGGCGAGGACGAGATTGACCACACGCCCAAGGACGAGCGCGTGCGCCTGTACCTGGGCGATGCCTTTGACATCGTAGGCGAGCGCAAGCAGACCGACTTCAAGCAACTGGGCGAGCGGACCATAGAGGAGAGTTTTGAGATCAGCGTCCGCAACCACAAGAGCGAAGCGGTGGAGGTGCGGGTCGTGGAGCACATGTTCCGCTGGAGCGAGTGGGAGATTACGGCCAAGAGCCAGGAGTACACGAAACTGGACTCCAGCAGCGTGGAGTTCCGCGTGAACGTGCCCAAGGATGGCGAGGCGAAGATCACCTACACCGTGCGGTATCGCTGGTAGGCGACGGTCAGCATTCAGCCGCCAGCAATTCGCAAGCCGACTGCCGAGGCACACGGAGCCAGCGCGCCTGTGTGCCTCGGCGTATGGGCGGGGTTGTGCGCGCCCTCGCGATTGGCGAAACCCGCGCCCGCGTGCTAAAATCTGTGCGGTCAAACCGGTTCCGTGAGGCACGCGATGCGACCCATCCGCAAACTCTTCGCCACGGACACGCCCGAACTCCTTGCCGTTCTCCGTGGCGACCCGCGCAACAACCTGTTTCTCATCGGCAACCTGCTGACCATGGGCATACGCGAGCCTGATTTGGAGTATTGGGGGTGCGACGCTCAAGGCCGCCTGGCGGGCGTGCTCATGCGCTACCGCGCCAACTGGGCGCTGTACGACGCGGGCGACGCGGACTTCGCGGCGATGGCGGCGGTGGTTGACCGGCACCCTGCCGGCGCGGGCGACGCGGACTTCGCGGCGATGGCGGCGGTGGTTGACCGGCACCCTGCCGGCGCGAGGGCGATCACGGGCGAGTACGGCCTTGTCAGCCGCCTCTGGGAGCACATCCGCAACTATGAGGCTTCCGAAGACCACCGTTCGCACTTCGCCGTAATGCAGGCGATGAGCGAGGCTCCCCACGCGCAACAAGCCCGCCGCGCCACAGAGCCAGACCTGCCCGGGCTGGCGGCGCTGTACGCCGAGGCGGGCGAGATGTCGCGCGACGAGGTCAGCCTGCGGCGGGTGCTGACCCACGGGCGGATCTTCGTCGCGGAAGACGGCGGCCGCATCGTGTCGGCGGCGCTCACCAACGCCGAGACGCCCGAGATGGCCATGATCGGCGGCGTGTTCACGCTGCCCGCATGGCGCAACCGAGGGCACGCCACGGCCTGCATGCGCGCCCTTTGCCGCGACCTGCTGCGCCAGAGGCTTCAGCCCTGCCTGTTCTACGACAATCCGCGCGCCGGAAGCGTCTACAGGCGGCTCGGATTCCAAGAGGTTGGCACATGGCGGCTGCTTCGGCTCCGTCGGAAACACATGTCATCGGGAGGCGACGATGAGTCATCGTGAGGGAACTTGGCAGCGTAGAGGGGCGATCAAGCCGGGCTTGGGATGGTGGCTCCTTGGCGGCATCCTGGCCATCAGCGCGCCGGTCGTCGTCCGCCGCAAGGTTCGGCCCAGGGTCCGGCCGAGGCGCGAGGTCGTGCGGCTGCGCTTTGACAATGGCGAGGGAATCGCGCTGGCGGCAGATCTCTACGCCTCAGGGCATGAGGATGTGGTCATCGTGGCGCACGGGTTCACCAGCAGCAAGAACGCCCCCGAAATCGTGGAAACGTGCGAATACCTGGCCCGCGACTGTGACGTGTTGGCGCTGGACCTGCGCGGCCACGGCGAGAGCGGGGGCCGCTACGACCTGGGGCTGGACCCGGTGGCCTGCGATGTTGCGGCGGCGGTGCGGCTGGCCCGCGCCCTGCGATACCGCCGCGTGGCCCTGATGGGGTTTTCGCTGGGCGCGGCCGCTTGCGTAGTGTGCGCCGCCGAGGCCGGGGGTGCCGACGCGGTGATCTCCGTCGCCTGTCCGGCGGCCCCGCTGTCCAACAGCCGCTGGGCGCGGTTCAGCGTGCCCTTGTGGCGCGGGTGGGCCCGTCTGATGGGGACGCGCGTCTCCACGGGCGGCACGTGGAGCCGCTTCCCCGCCGATGTGGTGGGGCAGGTGTCGGCCCCCATCCTCATCGTGCACAACGGCGACGACGCCCTGATCCCCAAGGAAATCTCCGAGGCATTCTTCGCGGCGGCGCGGGAGCCCAAGGATTACCTCTTTCTACCGAACACGCCCCATGCGCAGGTGAGCCGCGAGGGGCTGAACGCCATAGCCGAGTACCTGGCCCGGCACCTGCCGCAGCCTGCGCCTCGCACGGCGTGATGGGATTTTGCCCCCGCCGCATTCCCGTATATAATGAATTGTGAATACAGGCTCAAGGCCTTCTGGTGCAGGCACAGATGAGAACCATATTTCCATTCACGGCCATCGTAGATCAACAGACCATGAAGCGGGCGCTGATCCTCAACGCGGTGAACCCGCTTATCGGCGGCGTCCTCATCCGGGGCGAGCGCGGCACGGCCAAATCCACGGCAGCGCGCGCGCTGGCTGCCCTCCTGCCCGAGATTGACGTCGTCGCCGATTGCATATACCGCTGCGACCCGCATAGCCCGGAGGCCATGTGCGACTCCTGCCGCGAGCGGCTGGCGAGGGGCGAGACCTTGCCCATAGGCAGGGCGGTTACGCGCATGGTGGAACTGCCCGTCAGCGCCACCGAGGACAGGGTCGTTGGCACGCTGGACATTGAGCACGCGCTCAAGACGGGCGAGAAGCGCTTTGAGCCGGGAATCCTGGCGGCGGCCAATCGCGGGCTGCTGTACGTGGACGAGGTGAACCTCCTGGACGACCACGTGGTGGACCTGCTGCTGGACTCGGCGGCCATGGGCGTGAACTACGTGGAGCGCGAGGGGATTTCCTTCTCCCATCCGGCGCGCTTCATCCTCGTGGGCACCATGAACCCCGAAGAGGGCGAACTGCGGCCCCAACTGCTGGACCGCTTCGCCCTGTGCGTGGAGATCAAAGGGCTTACAGACCCGCGCCAGCGCATGGAGGTGCTGGAGCGGCGCATCCAGTTTGACGCCGACCCCGAGGGCTTCCGCGCCGAGTGGGAGCCGAGGGAGCGCAAACTCTCCGAGGACATCGCCAGGGCGCGCGTGCTCCTGCCTCGCGTGAGGTATGACGATACGGACCTCTTCACCATCGCGCAACTGACGGCGGCCATGAAGGTGGACGGCCACCGCAGCGACATCGTCATCCTCAAGACGGCCATCGCCAACGCGGCCTTCTCGGGCCGAGACCACATCACCGAGGAGGACATCCTGATGGCCGCCGAGTTGGCCCTGCCGCACCGCATGAAGCGCCAACCGTTCCAGGACGAGGAAATCCGCTTTGAGGAACTGAAGGCCAAACTGGAGAAAGTCCAGGCCGAGGCGTTTGCCCAGGAGCAGGCGAGCCGCCTGGATGCCGAAGCGGACGTAAAAAAAAAGACCAGGTAGCGGAGCCCTCGCCTAATGTCGGCGGCAGCGGCGTCGCCCTGAAAGGCCACGACGCCACCCCGCTGGGATTCAAGGGCGCGCAGGAAGCCATGCTCGCCGTGGACATCGGCCCAGTCTTCAAGCCCCGGCGACTGAGCACCCCCCTGGACCGCCTCACCCGCAGCACGGCGGGCAAGCGAAGCCTCACCAAGACCCGGCGCAAGCGCGGGCGCTACGTGCAAAGCGTGCCGGCCAACGGCAAGCCCGACGATCTGGCGCTGGACGCGACCCTGCGCCACGCCGCCCTGAACCGCACGCGCACCCACTCCGCCGAGCCTGGCATCCAGTTGAAGAAATCCGACTGGCAGAAGAAGGTGCGGGTACGCCGCGCCGCCAACCTCATCCTCTTCGTTGTGGACGCCAGTTGGTCCATGGCGGCCTCGGAGCGGATTGAGGCCACCAAGGGCGCCATCTTCTCCCTGCTCACCGACGCCTACAAGCGCCGCGACCAAGTGGGCCTGGTGGTGTTCCAGCGCGAGGAAGCGCGCCTGGAACTGGCCCCCACGTCCAGCGTGGAACTGGCGAAGGAAGCGCTGAAAGACATCCCTGTTGGTGGCAAGACCCCATTGAGCCACGGCCTGGTGTTGGCCTATCGCGTGATCCAGCAGGCGCGCCGCAAAGACCCGGAGGTCATGCCGCTGATGATCCTGCTGACCGACGGCGCGGGCAACGTCTCGCTCACGCGCTTGCCGCCCCAGGAGGAGGCGCTCCGCGTGGCCCGACTCATCGCCCGCAGCGGCATCCGCTCGGTCGTGATCAACATGGAACACCCCTCGTTTGACCGCGGCCTCACCCAGGAACTGGCGGAGGCGTTGAGGGGGCCCTGCTACACCCTGAAGGAACTCCGCGCCCAGGAACTGTACCAGACGGTGCGCGACGAACTCGCTTCCGAAAGGTAGCCGACGCCCAGGAGAATCCTATGTCCGCGCCATCCCACACATCTGCGCACTCACGCCTATCGGTCTCCGCGCTTCTGGCCGACGCCGGGCTTGCCCTAGTTACGCTCATCTGGGGGCTGACGTTCGTCATCGTGAAGGACGTCGTGGCCCAGGTGCCCGTCATGACCTTCCTGGCGTGGCGGTTTGGCGTGGGGGCGGTGGCGCTGCTGCCGTTGTCGTTCCGCGGGCTTCGGAAGGCCGGCCGGCGCGAATGGATTGCTGGCGCGCTCATCGGCGCGTCGTTGTTCGCGGGGTACGTGTTGCAGACGGCCGGCCTCCAGTGGACAACCGCCAGCAAGACCGGCTTCATCACGGGGCTGTACGTGCCGCTGGTGCCCCTGTTCGCCTGGCCCCTCATGCGCGAGAAGCCCAGCCGCAATGCCGTCGTGGGCCTGATCCTGGCCACCGTGGGGCTGGCGCTCTTATCGCTTCGCGGCGATTTGCGGGTTGAGAAGGGCGACCTTCTGGTGTTAGGGTGCGCGGTGGCCTTCGCGTGGCAGGTGGTGCTCATCGCCTATTTCGCGCCGCGCATGCCCGCGCTGACGCTGGCCCAGGTGCAGATTGCGGTGGTGGCGGTGGCTTCGGCGCTGGTGGCGGCCCTGGCGGGCGAGCAACTCGCGCCGCTGCCGCGCGCCGTGTGGGGCGCTGTGGCGTTCAACGGCGTCCTCGCCACGTCCGTCGCCCTTGCCCTGCAGAACTACCTGCAGGGCAAGACGAGTGCCACCCACGCGGCGCTGATCTTCGTGCTGGAGCCGGTCTTCGCCGCGATGTTCGGCTGGCTCCTCGCCGGCGAGACGCTGGATTTGCGGGGGTGGGTGGGTTCCGCTATGATTCTGGCGGGCATGATTGTGGGCCAGAAAAATCACCGCTCGGGCGATCCGCCTGAGCGACCGGAGGAAGGACTTGGAACTCCCCGATAGTTACGAAGCCATCCATAAACGCGCGGTGGAAATGATCAATCCAAGAGACCTCTCGCCGTCCATTGCGGAATTCAAGCGGCTGGTGGAACGTCTTCTGTCTCTCCCCCCGAAGGTTCGGGAGCGGAAACCCAGCCTGAACACGCTATTGGAATCGGCGGCTGTGGAGTATGTGGCGCTCCTGCGCTGGGCCGGGCGGAATGCGGAGGCTCTGGACGCGATACGCCGCTTCCGAGAGCACTTGCCGCGCATTGAGCCCGACTGGATACGGGAGGAGGCGCTCAACCGCATTGACAGCGGCGACGTGAGCGCGGGGCTGGATGCGCTGCGCGCGCTGCTCTTGAAGCATCCCGACCGGTCCGTTCGTGAGGCGCTGGCCTACGAACTGGTGGGCGCAGGGGAGTACGCCGAGGCCCTGCAGGTGGCGACGCCCCTGCTCCCAGGCGAAAACGTGGAAGCGCACGGGGCCGCGCTGGCCCTGCTCCTGGGGATCGCGGTGGAAAAGGACGATCGGAAAGCAGTAGCGCGCTATACCGAAGAATTGGGTCGGCTGGGAACCCCCACGCCGCTCCGCGTTTGCGAATGGTTGGCCGCCTGCGGCTACTGGGACGACTTGGAGCCCCTGTTGAAGGGCGTACAAGACCCGCATATCAAGCAGGTATATCGGGGTGAACGCCGCCGAGCGCAGGGCAAAGAGGCCGAGGCCAGGAAGATGTGGGAATCTGTTCGCAACGCCGGGGAGGAAGACGACGCCAAGGTGGATCTCTACGCCTATGTGCGGGCCAGCCTTATGCTGAACCAGGCAGACGAGGAAGTAATGAGATACATCAGGACGACCTTTGAGGAACGCCTGACCGACTCCACGGTGCTCTTGGCGCTCCTGGCGGCGCTGGCGCAGACAGGGCGCATTGAAGAAGCCCCACAGGCGATCCGGCAATACACGGAGCCAGGCAGGCTCACTCGCCCGTACTGGAAGCGCCTCCCCTACTCCTACTGGCTGCGGCTTCGGTGCCACCCGATGCCGGACGACGCCGTGGAGGCGCTGCGCCCATACTTTTTGACGGAGCCGGCGAGCCCCACGGCATAGGGCTTGCACCGTCCGTGATGTCGGCTATAATGGACTGGCAAACAGCAGGGGCAAGGTAAGGCTTGCTTTGCTCCGACGCCGGTGAGATTCTCGGAAGATGCGGGTGTGGTTGTCCCGAAGGAGGCGTAACATGAAGAGATCTTGGCTGCTGGCAAGTCTTGTGGTAGTGGCTTTGCTGACAGCGGGGTGCAGCCTGTTGCCGGGGCAGCAGGCGCCGGCCCAACCCACGACCGCGACCCAGGCGACGCAGCCCTCCGCGGGCGGAGATACGATGCCCACGGCGGTCATCCCGACGCCCGGGGCCGAGGTGGGGACCGTGGCCGCGCGCGTGAACGGCCAGGAGATCCCCATGGCCACGTTCCAGAAGCAGTTCTTCCAGTTCAAGGTGGCGCTGACGGATCAGAACGTGGACCTCACCACGGACGAAGGGAAGGCGGCCCTGGCCCAGGTGCGCATCCAGGTACTGAACTCGCTGATTGAACTGGCGCTCATCCAGCAAGCCGCGGCGCGCATGGGCATCTCTATCTCCGACGAGCAGTTGGAAGCCCGCGTGCAGGAGACCGTGGCGGCGGGCGGCGGCGAGGAAAAGTTCCAGGCGTGGCTCGCCGAGAGCGGCATCACGCCCGAGGAGTTCCGCGAACAACTGCGCGCCGAGTTGCTCACCGAGATGGTCATCCAGCAGGTAACCACGTCCGTGCCGGAAACGGCCGAACAGGTGCACGCGCGGCACATCCTATTGAGCACCGAACAGGCCGCCCAAGAGGCTCTACGCCGCATCCAGGCCGGCGAGGATTTCGCCAAAGTGGCCCGCGAGATGTCGCAGGATGAGGTTACGCGCGCCGACGGGGGCGACCTCGGCTTCTTCCCCAAGGGGATGTTGAGCGTGCCCAAGGAGATAGAGGACGCGGCCTTTGCGCTACAGCCCGGCCAGGTCAGCGGCATCGTCCGCAGCCCCTACGGGTATCACATCATCCAGGTGCTGGAGCGGCAGACGGGGAGGACGCTCCCGCCGGATGTGTACCAGGCGATGAAGCAGAAAGCCTTTGACGACTGGCTCCAGCAGCAGCGCGCCGCCGCCCAGGTGGAGATTCTGGTTCCGATGGAATAGACGCCCCTTCACGCGGAGCGCGCGGTTGAGATGGGGCTATCTACTCTCCGCGCGCTTCGCGGTCTCGGCGGTGAACCTTTGACTGAGGAGACTGCATGGCAGAAAAGAAACGAGTCGCCAAGATCGCCATAACCGGCAAGGGCGGCGTCGGCAAGACGACCCTGGCCGGTCTTCTTGCGTACATCTTCGCCGCCCAGGGCGAAAACGTCATCGCCATTGACGCCGACCCCGACGCGAATCTCGCCTCGGCGCTGGGGTTCCCGCCGGAACTGGTGGAGCAGATTACCCCCATCGCCGCCATGGACGACCTCATCTACGAGCGCACCGGCGCGCAGCGCGGCACCACCGGCGGCTTCTTCCAGATCAACCCGCGCGTGGACGACATCCCCGACCGCTTCAGCGCCGTGCATCGGGGCATTCGGCTGCTGGTGCTGGGCACGGTCAAGAAAGGCGGCGCGGGGTGCATCTGCCCCGAAAGCGCGCTCCTGCGCTCGCTGATGGTCAACCTGCTGCTCCACCGCAACGAGGTGGTCATCGCCGACATGGAAGCCGGCATTGAGCACCTGGGGCGCGCCACGGCCCAGGCGGTGGACGCCATGATCGTCGTTGTGGAGCCGGGCCGCCGCAGCCTCCAGACGGCGGAGACGATTCGTCGCCTGGCGGGAGATTTGGGCCTCGCGCGGGTCTTCGTGGTGGGCAACAAGGTGCGCAACGACGAGGATCGCCGCTTCATTGCCGAGAACCTGCCCGACTTCAAGGTGCTGGGGTACCTTCCGTTTTCGGCCGACGCCATCCGCTCGGATCTGGAAGGCAAAGCCGTGTACGACATCGCGCCCGGCCTGGTGGCCGAAGCCGAGAAGATCGCCGCGGCCCTGCGCGGGAACGGGAAGTAGGGCGGCTATCCCTAGCCGCCGGTCAGCATGGAAACCAGACCTACGGCGCGGCGGCGGGCGGCGGGACGCGCCCGGCCTGCTCCGAGGCCGAGAGGAGGTGAGCGATGCCGCGAATTGCCGTGCAAGGGATTTCGCTCCACTACGAAGAGGCTGGCGCCGGCGAGCCTCTGCTCTTCATCCACGGTCTGGGTTCCAGCGGGCGCGACTGGGAGATGCAAATCCCCTTTTTCGCCCAGAACTACCGCGTGGTCGTGTTTGACCTGCGCGGGCATGGCAAGTCCGACAAGCCCCGCGGCCCCTACACCATGTCCCAATTCGCCGCAGACGCCGCCGGCCTGATGCAGGCCCTGGGCATCGCGCCGGCGCACGTGGTGGGCATCTCGCTGGGCGGCATGATCGCGCTGCAACTGGCGGTGGACCGGCCCGATATGGTCAAGAGCCTGGTGATCGTGAACAGCGGCCCCGAGTTCGTGGCGCGGACGCTGAAGGAACGCCTGGCCGTGCTCCAGCGCTTCCTTATCGTGCGCCTGGTCGGGATGCGCAGGATGGGCGAAATCCTGGCGGCACGGCTCTTCCCCAAGCCGGAACAAGAGGCGCTGCGGGCGATGCTGGTGGCACGTTGGGCCGAAAACGACCCCCGCGCCTACCGCGACGCCATGCGGGCGATCGTGGGCTGGAGCGTGGCCGACCGCCTGGGCCAAATCGCCGTCCCCACCCTCGTGGTGGCGGCAGACCAGGATTACACGCCCGTGTCGGCCAAGCAGGCCTACGTCGCCAAGATGCCGCGCGCGGAACTGGCGGTGATTCACGACGCGCGGCACGCCCTGCCCGTGGAGCGCCCCGACGAGTTCAACGCCGTTGTGGCGGCATTCCTCGCCCGTCAGCGCGCGTAGCGCACGGGCAGCCGCCGATTCGGTCCCGACGCATCGCAGGTACGGGAGGCGAGGTGATGAACGTGGCGGTTGGGATCGTGTTCATCGGCTACGTGCTCGGTTCCATCCCGACGGCCGTCATCGTGTCGCGGCGCGTGGCAGGGGTGGACATTCGCACGCTGGGCGACGCCAACATGGGCGCCCGCAACGTTTCGCGGACGTTGGGCTGGAAGCCGGCGGTGGTCGTGGCGGTGGTGGACTTCGCCAAAGGGTTCGCGCCGGTGGTGCTGGCAAAGGCGCTCGGGTTGAGCCTGACCTGGCAGATCGCCGCCGGAGTCGCCGCGCTCTTGGGGCACGACTTCCCGCTGTTCGCAGGGTTCAGCGGGGGGCAGGGCCTGGCCACCACGTTGGGCGTGCTGATGACGCTGGCACCCAGGGAGATGGTCATCGGCCTCATCGTGTACGGCTTGCTCTACCTGCTCACGCGCAATTCGGACCTGGGCGCGGGCGTGGGCATCGGGCTGACCGTGCTGCTGATGGTGCTGGGCGGGCAACCCACGGGCCTTGTGCTCGCCAGCCTGGCGATGATCCTCTCCATTCCGGCGAAGCAGGCGCTGGACCGGCCTCGGCGCATGCGGCTGCAAAAGATGTAGGCGGCGCGCCCATCAGGACCGCGTGATCGTCCCCAACACCTCCCAGCCGCTTTTCTGCGCGTGAGCCGCCAGCGCCCTGTCGGGGTACACGGCCACGGGATGCCCGACCGCTTCCAGCAGCGGGATGTCGGTGCGATTGTCGGCGTAGGAGTAGGAGTGCGGCCAATCCAGGTCCATGCCCTCGCGGGCGGCAAGGCGACGGATGCCCTCCACCTTGCCCCGGCCGGTGATGGCCAGCCCGGTGGGGCGGCCGGTGTACCTACCGTCGCGCACCTCGGCCTCCGTGCCCACCACGTGGGCGATGGACAACTCCGACGCCAGCATCTCCAGGAGTCGGCGGAACCCGCCCGACACCAGCATCACGATGTGGCCTTGCGCCTGGTGCTGGCGCAGGCGCTCCAGCACGTCGGGGCGCAGGCCGGGCAGAATGCGCCACTCCAGGATGAAGCGGAAGAGCGCGTCGCCCTCTTCCAGCGACAACCCTCGCAGAATCCAGGTCAGGTCGCGCGCCCACGAGCCGTAGAACCGTTCGTCGCTGAGGACGCGCATCAGGTTCAGCGGCCACAGGGCCATGTGCGCCAGCAGGTAGGTCCAGATCAGCCCCGTGCGCTCGCGGCGCTCGCGGAAGTAGTCGGACATGTCCTTCCACAGATGCCCCGCATACAGGGTGCCGTCAAAGTCAAAGAACGCCGCAACTTGCATAGCCCTCCCTCCGTTTCCAGCACGCTGACCGCGAGTGGGTGAGGTCAAGAGCACCATCGCTGTTCGCCTTGCCACCGTTGCGCCCGCGTATTATAATATCAACACACCGGAGAAGGAAACTTGGGCGCATGGCGGACTACACGGTACATCCCATCGGGCGCGTGGAGAACGGCATTACCGAACTGGACGGCGTGGTCTGGGAGGATTTGGAGTCCAGGGTTGTGCTTGACCCGGAGTTTGCCGACGGCCTGGACGGGATGGAGGGGTTCTCGCACATCCTCGTGGTCGGCTACTTGCACCGCCAGGGGGACCTGCGCGAGCGTCGCCTGCACGTGCACCCGCAAGGGCGCGAAGACTTGCCGCTGGTGGGCGTGTTCGCAACCCGAAGCCCGAAGCGACCCAACCCCATCGCCATCACAGTGGTGCCCCTTCTCCGGCGAGAGGGCAATGTGCTGTACGTCAGGGGTCTGGACATGGCCGACGGCACCCCCGTGCTGGACATCAAGCCATACCTGACCCGAGGGGACCGGGTGGAGGATGCCCGAGTGGCCGAATGGCTGCACCGCCTGTGGGAGGCGAACGATAGGGAACGCGCGGATTCTCGGAAGAAGGGAGGCAACCCATGCTGATCCGAGACTTTGAGGTCAAAGACTGCGACCGACTTGTGGAAATCCTCAAGGCGAACCAACAGTACGGGCACCCCGAGATGGACGGCCCCGAAGCGATGAAGCGGGTGGCCGAGTGCCAGGCGGCCGAGTTCCTGGTGGCCGAGGAGGACGGCCAGGTTGTGGGCATGATTCGCGGCGTGTTTGACGGCTCGCGCGCCATCATCTACATCGCCTCGGTGCACCCGGACTATCAGCGGCGGGGCATCGGGCGCGCCCTGGTTCGCGCCATTGCCGAACGATTCAAGGCGCGGGGCGCCCAGACCCTGTCGGTGGTGATTCCGGGCGAGGTGGGGTTCTGGGCCAAGATGCACTTCCGCCAGACGACCCGCATCATGACCGCCCACCCGATAGACTCGGTCTTTGAAAAGTGAGGCCGACGCGGGCGCGCCTACGGCAAAGGCAAGCCCCTTTGCACCCGCCGACAGCGCCGGTCGCCGAAGATGAGCCACCTGCCTGTCTTTGGCGTTCTCCCGACAGGCGGATATAATCACGCCGGCAGCCTCCCCGATGCTGCCCTAGAAATGAGACGAGATGCACCGAACCTACGTCGCCCTGGATCTGGAGACCACCGGGCTGGACGCGGAACGGGATTCCATCATAGAGGTCGGCGCGGTGAAGTTCCGGGGCAAGGAAGTCCTCGGCACCTGGTCATCGCTGGTCAACCCCTCGCGCCCGATTCCCTACAGGATCACCCAATTGACGGGCCTCCGCGACGAGGACGTGCAGAATGCGCCCGCCCTGAAGTCGGTCCTGCCCGACCTGGTGCGGTTCGTGGGGAATGGGCCCATCGTGGGGCACAGCGTGCAGTTTGACCTGGAGTTCCTCGCCAAACAGGACGTCCTGACCAACGCGGACGCCATAGACACCTTTGAACTGGCCAGCATCCTGGTGCCCCACGCCCCGCGCTACAGCCTGGAGATTCTGGCGCAGACATTGGGCGTGCCGGCGACGGTGCACCACCGCGCCCTGGACGATGCCAAGACAGCGATGGATTTGTTCAACATGTTGGTGGAGCGCGCCTTGTCGCTGGACACGCGCCTGCTTGAGGAGATCGTCGGGCTGACGCAGCGCAGTGGATGGGCGCTCCGAGACCTGTTCCGCGACATCTTGTCCTACAAGGGGCGGTCGGCATTCGTTACGGGCAGCCTGGGGCAGCAGGTGCAGTCCAAGGTCGGCGACGACGCCTACGGCCTGGGCATTCTCCTCCTACAAGAGGACGAGGAGCCGCCCCTGCGCCCCACCGCGCGCAAGGTTCCCGTGGATGTGGAGCGCGTGGCGCGGATGCTGGAGGAGGACGGAGCCTTTGCGCGGCGCTTCCCGCATTTTGAGCATCGCCCCCAGCAGGTGGAGATGCTCCGCGCCGTTGCCCGTAGCCTGAACGAAGGGCATCACCTCATGGTGGAGGCTGGCACCGGCACGGGCAAGTCGCTGGCCTACCTCCTGCCGGCCATGCACTTCGCCCTTGAAAACGAGCGCCCCGTCGTGATCTCCACCAACACCATCAACCTGCAAGAGCAACTGTACCTGAAGGACATTCCGGACATCCAGAAGGTGCTGTCGCTTGACGTGCGGGTGGCGCTGCTCAAGGGGCGCAGCAACTACCTGTGCCTGCGCCGCCTGGCGGCCATGCGCGCCCGCGACAACCTGAACGGGGACGAACTCCGCGTCCTGGCCAAGGTCCTCATCTGGCAGCAAACCACGGCCACCGGCGACGTTACCGAGTTGTTCCTGCCCAGCCAGCAAGAGCGGGCCGTCTGGTCGCAGATTTCGTCCGAGCAGGAGAGTTGCCTGGCCGAGGACTGCCCCCATCGGCAGAAGGGCCGCTGCTTCTTCCACCGCGCGCGTCGCCGCGCCGAGCGCGCCCACATCCTCATCGTCAACCATGCGCTCCTGGTGTCGGATGTGGCCGTGGAGAATCGCGTCCTCCCCGAATACAAGTACCTGATCGTGGACGAGGCGCACCACTTTGAGGACGCCATCACCCGGCAACTCAGTTTCCAGGCCGACCGCATGGGGCTGGACCGCCAACTGGGGGAAATCAGCCAGAAGACAGCCCCGGGCCGGCATCGGGGGCTCCTCACCGACGTGGCCATGCGGTGCCGCAATGCGATCCCTGGGCCCAACCTGCGCGACCTGGAGGCGCTCCTGGCAGACGCACGCAACGACGTGGACCTGGCCCAGCGGGCCTTGGGGGACTTCTTCGCCATCGCCGACGACTTCCTGCGCGAGCATTCCAACGACGCCGACAACTCGGGCTACAGCCAGCGCCTGCGCATCACGCCTGGGGTGCGGGCGCAACCGGCCTGGAATCTCGTGGAGACGGCCTGGCAGGACTGCGCCACAATCCTCGCCAGGGTAGAGCGAGACCTCCAGCAAGTGGGCCAGACTCTGGAGGGCATGGAAGCCTACGACGTGCCCGAACTGGACGATATGCTCCAGGATTTGGCTGCGCAAATCCTGCGGTTGCGCACCGTCCGCGATCAAATCGGGCAGGTCATCTTCAAGCCCTCCGAGAATCAGGTCTGCTGGTTTGAGCGGAACACGGAGCGGAACATCCTGTCGCTGAACGCGGCCCCGTTGCAGGTGGGCGACCTGGTGCGCCAGCATATCTTCAGCCAGAAGGAGGCGGTCATCCTCACGTCGGCGACCCTGTGCGTCAGCGGGAAGTTTGACTACATGCGCAACCGACTGGGGGCGTGGGAAGCCGAAGAACTGGCGGTGGGTTCGCCGTTTGACTACAAGGCGTCTACCCTGGTCTATGTGCCGATGGACATGCCCGAGCCGCACGCACCTTTCTACCAGCGCACCGTGGAGGATGCGCTTATCCAGTTGTGTAAGGCGATGGGCGGGCGAACGCTCGCGCTGTTCACCTCGTACAGCCAGTTGAAGGCCACCGCGCGGGCCATCACCAAGCCCCTGGCCGAAGAGGACATCCTGGTGCTGGAACACGGCGACGGCGCGTCGCGCCAGCAGTTGCTCACAACCTTCCGCGAGACGCCGCGCGCCGTGCTCTTGGGCACGCGCTCCTTCTGGGAAGGGATTGACGTCATGGGCGAAGCGTTGAGTTGCCTGGTCATCGCCCGCCTGCCCTTCGCCGTGCCCACCGAGCCGATTTTCGCCGCCCGCAGCGAGACGTTTGAGGACCCGTTCAACCAGTACGCGGTCCCCGAGAGCGTCCTGCGGTTTCGCCAGGGGTTCGGCAGGCTCATCCGCAGCCGCACCGACCGAGGCGTGTTCGTGGTGCTGGACAAGCGCATCATCAGCAAGGCGTATGGCCGTATGTTCCTGGACTCCCTGCCGCCGTGCACCGTGCGCAAGGGCGCACTGGCCGAGTTGCCAGAAGCGGCGCGGCGCTGGGTGGACGGCCCCGCGCAGCCTCGGAGCGGCCCGCAACAAGCGGACGCATGACGGCGCGGAGGGCCTGCGTGACCAAACGGGTGTGGAGAATCGTGCGGCTCGGCATCATCTTGGCCCTGGCGGTCGCGGCGGCCGCCCTTGTGGCGCTGTGGAATATCCTCGGCGCGGCGCGGGCGGAGAAGAAAGCCCCCGCCGACGTGATCCTGGTCCTGGGCGCGCCGGTCTGGCCCGGCGAGCAGCCCAGCCCCATCCTGCGCAGCCGCATTGAAGCCGGCGTGGCGCTCTACATGCAAGGCTACGCGCCGCGCATCATCGTGAGCGGGGGCCTGGGGAAACTCCCGCCCTCCGAGGCCGAGGCCATGCGGCGGGTGGCCGTCGGCATGGGCGTGCCGCCGGAGGCCATTCTGTTGGAAGATCGGTCGCACTCCACGCTGGACAACATCCGCAACACCGCGCAAATCATGGCGGCGCACGGCTGGCGCTCGGTCCTGGTGGTGTCCGATCCCTACCACATGTTCCGCGCATGTCGCATGGCCGCCGACGCGGGGCTTGAAGCCTACCCGGTCCCCGTCGCCGACAGCCCAGGCTGGACGATTCCCAGGCTGCGCGCGTACTTCACGTTTCGCGAGACCTTCGCCGTGATGGCATATGAAATCACCCGCGTCGGGAGATGGCTACGTGGACACGTATTCTGATGCCCTGCGTTATCTGTACGGACTCCCCAGTTGGCAGTATTGGGTAACGGATCGTGAGGTTGTGCCTCCGAACTTGGACCGGTTCCGCACCCTGCTCAAGCGCCTGGGTTCGCCGCATCGCGCCTTCCAGTCGGTGCACGTCGCCGGCACCAAGGGCAAAGGCTCCACCAGCGCCATGATCGCCTCCATCCTGGCCCAGGCGGGATACCGGACGGGGCTGTACACGTCGCCGCACTTGCACACGTTCCGCGAGCGCATCCAGGTGAATGGCGAGATGATCTCCGAGGCGGAGGTCGTGGAACTGGCGAACTGGATTCGCCCCACGTTGGAGCGCACCCCCGGCACGACCTTTGAGGCCATCACGGCGATTGCGTTTGAGCATTTTCGTCGCCGTGGCGTCCAGATCGCGGTGTTGGAGGTGGGGCTGGGCGGCAGGTTTGACGCCACCAATGTAGTGCGGCCCCTAATCTCGGTCATCACGTCCATCGGCATGGACCACATGAACGTGCTGGGCAACACCCTGGATCGCATCGCCGCCGAAAAGGCCGGCATCATCAAGCGGGGTGTGCCCGTCGTCTTCACGCCGCAGAAGGCGTCGGCGGCGGCGGTCCTGGCCGAGCGGGCGCGGCAGCGGCGGGCGCGGCAGGTCTGGGTGGGCCGAGACTGGCGCTGGCAGTTGGAGGGCCAGACCCACGAGGGGCAGCATTTCCTCGCGTCTTCCGCGCGCGGGCCGCGGGCCGGATGGCCGGTGCCTCTGGCGGATTTGTTCATCCCGCTCATCGGGCGACACCAACTGGACAACGCCACCGCCGCCATCGCCGCCGTGGCCGAGTTGGAGCCGCGGGGGTTCCCGGTGTCCGAGGACGCGCTGCGGCGCGGGCTGGCCGAGGTGCGGTGGCCCGCACGGCTGGAGGTGATGCAGTCCTCGCCGTGGCTCATCGTGGATTCGGCGCACACGGTGGAATCCGTGGAAGCGGCCCTCGCGACGGTTCGGGAGATTCTGGGCCGCGCGCCCGACGTGGTGATCTTCGGCGCGTCCGCCGACAAGGACGTGGCGAGCATGTTGCGTCTCATTCCGTCCGCGACGCGCCTGGTGTTCGCGCAGGCCCCCCACGAGAGGGCCATGGACGTGGCCGAGTTGCAGCGCACCGCGCGCGCCCTTGGGCGAGAGTCGGCGGGCGTTCGCTCGCCGCGCCAGGCGCTGGACCATGCGCTCACGGACGTTGGTCAAGGCGGCATGGTCCTGGCGCTTGGTTCCATCTTCCTGGCGGCCGCCGTGCGCGAGGCGTGGCTGGAACGGGAAGGTCGCCCGCTGCCGCCGAAGGATCCGGTGTAGGGCCGCGCGGGCCTACTCCACGCCCACCTCGCTCTCGGGCGGGCGTTTGCGGCGCAGGCGGTACAGCAGGTGGCGCAGCCTGGGCCACAACATCATGCCCGCCACGTACACCAGCGGCGCGTAGGCGAAGTCGTAAGCGCCCAGGTAGCGCACCACCCGCCCGCCAAAACCCTCCTTGAACCGATACACGCCCCAAAGGCCATCGCTGCGCTGCGCGGCGAGGGCTGCCGACGCGGGATCCTGCCCCACCTCGTCGGGGATGCCCCAGAAGTCGTACACCTTGCACCCGCGCGCCCGCGCCCACTGGATGGCGCGCCACTGGAGCAGATGATTGGGCATCAGGTTGCGGTAGCGGTTGGACGACGCGCCGTACATGTACCAGGCCGACGCGCCGAACGCGAAGACCATCAGGCCGGCGATGACCTCGCCATCGTACTCGGCCAGCAGGAGCCGCGCCATGTCCGCGGGCACGAACGTGCGATACGCGTCGCGGTAGTACTTCTCGGCGTGGATGGGGAAATCGTCGCGCAGGCTGGTGATCTGCGACAGGCGGTAGAAGACGGCCACATCGGCCTCCGTGCCCTCGCGCACCCGCACGCCCTTGCGCTCGGCCAGTCGGATGTTGTAGCGGGTCTTGGGCTTCATGCCCGCGAGAATCTCCTCGGGGTCGCGGTCAATGTCCAGATGCAGGGTGCTCAACGGCTGCACCTTGCCTGCGAACCGAAAGCGCATGGCGGCCAACTGCCGCGCCAAATCCGGGCTGTAGGGCAGGTCAGGCTCCAGGCGCAGGAAGACGGCCCGCCGCCGACGACACAGGTCGTGAAGCCCGCCCACCACGGCCTCAACGAGGGCCGCATTCTCCCAGTCCACAACCGGGCCTTTTGGCACGTAGGCCACGGAGACGGGGCCCACCTGTCGGAACAGGACCTGCGCCCCGGCCACCGGCTCGCGCCCCTCGCGCACGATGACCCTGCACGCCGACCACGCGTGCCGCGACTTGAACTGCGCCCACTGGCAGGATTGCAGCAAGTGGCCGTGCCTGTGGCGCTCCACGAAGCGGTTCCATTCTTCGTCCAGCCAGGGAGCCGGAGCCTGGATGTCAACGGCGATCGTCATGTTTGCGGGTTCCCTCGGTGGTTTGCTTGCGCCATTATATCACAATAGCGGCGAGAAACGGGAATCGCGAACACAACAGGCTCGGTGCGGTTTGCGTTTGTGAGCAAGGCGCGACGCGCTTCGGAAGGTGTGCTTCCGAAGGTGGGTCGCACCTGCTCACGCTCGCTTTTTCATAAGAACGCACGATGTGGTAGCATAGCGCCAGGAGGCCCATGGGGAGGTCGCACATTCGGTTGGCGCTGCTCTCTCGGCGGCCATCGTAGGGCAAATTGGCAATTTGCCCTACGTCTAGCGGCTCCCTGTTCTGACGGGCCGAACTGAAGATGCGAGTGTTCTATTGGAGTAGCGAGATTCAATAACAGGAATCGTGAACAAAACAACAAGGCTTTGACAAGGGGGCTGTTCTGGGGTAAAATGCACGCGAAACCTGCGAATCTTGGGACAGGATGTTTGGTGAGTACAATGGTTGGGCACGTTGCGCTCTTCGCTTCCTATTGAGATGCCCCGAGCAGGGCCAGCCGCCGACAGGCGAACTGCCCTTATTTTTGTGCCTTTCGCATTGACCATCCAAACACAACATCATGGCTTGCCGTGCGCAGCGACAGGCAAGAGGAGGAACTATGAGCAAGTTGGTTGAAGTACGTTGGCATGGCCGTGGCGGCCAGGGCGCGGTTACGGCAGGCAAGGTCCTCGCCGAGGCCGCGCTGGATGCAGGGCTGTACTTCCAGGCCTTCCCCGAGTACGGTCCGGAGCGCATGGGCGCGCCGATTCAGGCGTTCACCCGCATCAGCGATCACCCCGTTGACCTCCACTGCCAGATTCAGGAGCCCGACGTGGTCGTGGTGCTGGACCCCACGCTCCTGGGCACGGTGAAGGTAACCGAGGGCCTGAAGCCCGACGGGATTCTGCTCGTCAACACGAGCGCGTCGCCCGCCGAAATCCGCGAGCAACTCAACCTTCGCACCGGGCGCGTGTTCACGGTGGACGCCAGCCGCATCGCCATTGAGACGCTGGGGCGCGAAATCACCAATACGCCCATGCTCGGCGCGCTGGTCAAGGCCACCGGCCTGTTTGAGGTGGACGCCATTGTGGAGCAGACGCGCCAGCGGTTCGCCAAGAAGCACATGAAGGCGGACATCGTAGAGGCCAACGTCGCCGCGATTCGTCGCGCAGCCGAAGAAGTCAAAGAGGGCTAGCCCTCGTCGGAAAGGAGGACACTGTGGCTAAGGGTTGGAAAGACCTCCCCATCGGAGGCATGATTGTGGAAGCGGGTAACTCCGCGCAGTACAATACAGGCGCGTGGCGAGCCTTCCGCCCCGTGCGCGATGTCAGCCGTTGCACCAACTGCATGTTCTGCTGGGTCTATTGCCCCGATTCCAGCATTCGGGTCAAGGACCAGAAGATGGTGGGCTTTGACCTGCTCCACTGCAAGGGCTGCGGCATCTGCGCCAACGTGTGCCCCGTCAAGTGCATTGAGATGCACGACGAAGCCGAGTTCGGGGGCTCCATAGAGATGGTGGATGAGCCTGGCCGCGCGGGAGGTGCCAAATGAGCGAGTTCAAAGCATTGGATGGGACCGGCGCCGTCGCCGAGGCGATGCGCCAGATCAATCCGGATGTCGTTGCAGCGTACCCCATCACGCCCCAGACCGCGATTGTGCAGACGTTCTCGGAGTTCGTCGCCGACGGGCTGGTGGACACCGAATTCATCACCGTGGAAAGCGAGCACAGCGCCATGAGCGCGTGCGTGGGCGCTTCGGCTGCGGGCGCGCGCGTGATGACGGCCACCTCGTCGGCGGGCCTGGCGTTCATGTGGGAAATCCTGTACGTGGCCGCGTCCAACCGCCTGCCGATTGTGATGACCAACGTGAACCGCGCCCTGTCCGCGCCCATCAACATCCACTGCGACCATTCCGATTCCATGGGCGCGCGGGATGCGGGCTGGATTCACCTCTTCTGCGAGAACGCCCAGGAAGCCTACGACACGGTAATCCAGGCCGTGCGCATCGCCGAGCACCCCGACGTGCTCCTGCCGGTCATGATCCTGTTTGACGGCTTCATCACGTCCCACGCCGAGGAGCGCGTGGAAATCTTTGACGACGCCAAGGTCAAGGCATTCGTCGGCGAGTATCGGCCCAAGTACTCGCTGCTGGACCTGGATCACCCGGTAACCTAC
This sequence comes from Chloroflexota bacterium, assembly GCA_014360805.1. Classification (NCBI taxonomy): domain Bacteria; kingdom Bacillati; phylum Chloroflexota; species Chloroflexota bacterium. The sequence continues at coordinate 12,975 of JACIWU010000020.1, read as the reverse complement.
GGGCCGCTGGACTTCACCGACTACTACTTTGAGCACAAGCGCCAGCAGGTGGAAGCCATGCGCCACGCCCAGAAGGTCATCCTGGATGTGGCCGATGAATTCGCCAAGACGTTTGGCCGCAAGTACGGCCTGTTTGAGACGTACCGCCTGGACGACGCCGAGGCGGCGATTGTGGTGTCGTCGTCCACCGCAGGGACGGCGCGCGCGGCCGTGGACAAACTGCGGGCGCAGGGGGCCAAGGTGGGCCTGCTGAAGCCTCGCGTCTTCCGCCCGTTCCCGGCCCAGGAGATGGTGTCCGCCCTACGGCATGTCAAAGCCGTGGGCGTGATGGACCGCGCCATCTCCTTCGGCTCCATGGGGAACGCCGGGCCGCTGTTCCTGGAACTGGCCGCGGCGATGAAGATTTACGACGCCAACGTGCCCATGGCCGACTTCGTCTTCGGCCTGGGCGGGCGCGACATCGTCCCCTCCCAGATTGAGGGCGTATTCCACGACCTGCTCCAAATCGCCAAGACCGGCAAGGTAACCGACCTGGTCTCCTATGTCGGCGTGCGCGAGTAGGCGGGAAAGGAGAGCATCATGGCAACGAAACTGAACCTTAAAGAACTGTCCAAGCGCGAAGATCGGCTGGCCCCAGGACACCGCCTGTGCGCGGGGTGCGGCGCGGGCATCGTCGTGCGCCAGATTCTGGCCGCCATTGACGAGCCTGTGGTCCTGGCCAACGCCACCGGCTGCCTGGAGGTCTCCACCACCATCTTCCCCTACACTTCCTGGCGCGTGCCCTGGATTCACAACGCCTTTGAGAACGCCGCCTCTACCATGAGCGGCGTGGAGACGGCCTATCGCGCGCTGGTCAAGCGAGGCAAGATCCCCGAGCAGAACGTGAAGTTCATCGCTTTCGGCGGCGACGGCGGCACCTACGACATCGGCATCCAGGCGCTGTCGGGCGCGTTGGAGCGCGGGCACAAGATGATGTACGTCTGCTACAACAACGAGGCGTACATGAACACCGGCATCCAGCGTTCCAGCGCCACGCCCATGGGCGCCAACACGACGACATCGCCCGCGGGCAAGGTCATCCCGGGCAAGATGCAGCCCCGCAAGGACCTGACGGCCATCTGCGCGGCGCACAACATCCCCTACGTGGCCCAGGCGTCGCCCCACAACTGGCGCGACCTGATGGAGAAGGCCCGCAAGGGCGTGGCCGCCGACGGCCCGGCGTTCCTCAACGTCCTGTCCTCGTGCAACCGCGGCTGGCGGCACGATACGGACACCACCGTGGAGGTCATGAAATTGGCGACCGAGACGTGTGTCTGGCCGCTGTACGAGGTGGAAAACGGCGTCTGGCGCCTGACCTACAAGCCCAAGGTCAAGAAGCCGGTTACCGAATGGCTCCAGGCCCAGGGCCGATTCCGCCACCTGTTCCGCCCGGAGAACCAATACATGATTGAGCGCATCCAGCAGGATGTGGACGAAAGATGGGAGCGCCTGCTGAAACTCTGCGGCGAGGCCTAGCCGACGCCGCGCAACCCCTGACCGAAAAGCCTGCGCACCTCGGGTGTGCAGGCTTTTTCTTGTGCTTGACAGGAGCACCCCAGGGCCTTATAGTGGGCCATGCAGGCGATAGGCAATTCGGGGCAGGCTAGGATGGCGTTCGTATTCGTGTTTGCGGCTTCGTTCCTGGTGTCGCTGGTACTGACGCCGCTTGCGGGACGGCTTGGCCTGCGCCTGGCCATCGCCGACGAGCCGGGCGGTCGGCGCCGCCATACGGGCCGCGTGTCTCGCCTGGGGGGCGTGGCGCTGTTCGCGGCCTTCATGGCGGGACTCGCCGTGATGCAACTTCTGCCCGCGCCCATCCGGCCCGCCACCAACGACCCCAACGAGGCCACGCGGCTGCTCGGCGTCGCCCTCGGGTGCGTGTTCGTGTTCGCGGCCGGGATTTGGGACGACGCCCGCGAACTCCCCTCGTGGCCGCAGTTCGCCGTGCAGGTCATCGCGGCGGGCATCGCCATGCTGTTCCTCATCTTCATTGAGGTCATCAACAACCCGCTGACCAACCGACAAATCTGGTTCCCCTGGTACGTAACAATTCCCGTTACGCTGTTCTGGATCATGGGCGCGATGAACACGGTCAACTTCCTGGACGGCCTGGACGGCCTGGCGGCGGGGGTAACGGCCATTGCCGCGTTGCTCCTCACCGTGCACATGGTGCGCGAAGGCCAGCACAGCGTGGCGCTGCTGCCGCTGGCGCTGCTGGGGAGCACGCTGGGCTTTCTGCCGTACAACTTCCATCCGGCGCGGGTGTTCATGGGCAGCGGAGGGTCGTACTTCCTGGGGTTCGCGCTGGGCACGCTGTCCATCGTGGCGGGGGGCAAGGTGGCGACGCTCCTGCTGGTGCTGGGGATTCCCATCATGGACGTGGCCTGGCAGATGGTGGCGCGCATCCGCAGGGGCCAACCCATCGGCCAGGGCGACCGCGGGCATCTGCACTTCCGCCTGGCCGATATGGGGTGGTCGCAGCGACGCATCGTGCTGGCGTACTACGCCTTCTGCGCGCTGTTCGGCGGCCTGGCGCTACTCATCTCCACGCGGCTGTACAAACTCATCGCGCTGCTCGTGCTGGCAGGGCTGGCGACGGCGGTGTTCGTGTGGGCATCAAGGCGGGGCGGGCCGGCGGGCGTGGGCCGGATGGAGGGGCAAGCGGACGCCGATGAGCGCGAAGGATGACCCCAACGCCCACCGTCGCCGATCCGTTCGGTTGGCTCGCTGGGATTACAGCAGCGCGGGAGCGTATTTCGTAACGATTTGCGTGCGGCAGGGCGAGTCGGTTTTCGGCCAGGTTGTGGGCGAAGAGATGCATCGGAACGCCTGGGGCGACATCCTTGCGGAATATTGGCAAGACTTGCCGCGACATTTCCCGACCGTGCGGTTGGGCGCGTTTATAGTGATGCCCAACCACGTGCATTTCATCGTGTGGTTGAATCCTCCGGCCGAACCCGTAGGGGCGCAATTCAATTGCGCCCCTACGGGGATGGCGGACGCCGGCGTCCTTGTTCCTTTGCGGGGTCGCGAATCGCCTATCGGCAGATCATTCGTGGTGGACAAACAACGTCCCACATTGGGGCAGGTGGTGCGCGCGTTCAATGCGGGGACCGCGCGATTGATCCGCCTGGCCGGGGGTGAAGGGTTTGTGTGGCAGCGCAACTACTATGAACACATCATTCGCGATGAGGCAGACTTGAATCGCATCACCCAGTACATCCTTGACAACCCCACGAAGTGGGCGTTGGACGAACAGAACCCCGACAACCGGCGGCGTTAGGTGCACAATCCGCAGGGGGCGCGATTCGGCGGCGCGCAATCCGGCGGGGTGCAATTCAATTGCGCCCCTACGGCCGCGGCAGGGCGCACACATACAGCGCATCGCCCGCGACGAAATACAGGCGGGCGTTCGCCTCGTCCACGCGCAGGTCGGCGATGCGCGCGAACAAATCCCCCTCCCGAAGGCGGAACTGGCGCACGAACTTGCCGTCCTTGGCGAACTGCACCACGCGCTGGCCGCCGGGGTCGGCCACGTACACGTGCCTGGCCTCATCGTCCACGTCGGTGTAAAGGGCCACCGGCTGCTGGAGTGGCTGGGTCAGGCCCTCCAGGGAGAAGGTCTGCCTGTCGCCCTGCCTGAACTTCTCCAATCGGCCAGTGCCGTAGAGCACGTAGATGGCCCCGTCAATGGCCATGTCCACCGCGCCGCGCAGGTCGCGAGGCTGCGACAGCGCGAACCAATCATCGGGTGGGCTTTCGTAGCCACCTGCCGTGGGTGTATAGCGGAGGATTTGATTGGCGCCCGCGTCCAGGATGTAGAGGTTGCCGCTGTAGGCCGCCATCGCGGCGGGCTGCTGCCAGCGGGCCACGTCTGCCAGCGCGAGCAGGCTTAGCCCCCGCCGCATGTTGTACTCCAGAAGGCGACGGTCGTCGGTCAGGACGAGTAGGGCGCTGAAGGTGCGATTGCCGGCTGCGGCGGCCCACGCCATGCGCCACAGTCCCCCGACGGTGTAGGCCCCGACCGTCGCGCCCCGACTCACGACCGCAGGCGCGCCCTGTTCCGCCTGGAGTCGGACGCCCGTCTCGTCCAGCACCTTGCGGATCACGCGGCCGTTCTTGCCGTCCAGGAGATACAGGTCGGTGCCCGCGATGACCAGCCGTTGCCAGGTCGCCTGCTCGGCGGTAGGCGCCTGGTACAGCAGGACAGGCGCGTCCAGGCGGATCGTCCCCTCCACCTGATCCAGCGTCGCCTGCACCTGCGCGGCCAGTTGCGCCGCGCGCGTGTCCCGCCCGCCTAACGGTCGCGCCTGCTCCAGCAGCGCCAGCGACTCGGTCAGCAGCGCCTGCTTGTCTTGGACGGTCGGCGCGCTCTGGGCCAGGCCGGCCTTGCTCTCGGCCAGGCGCACCAGTTCGTCGTACCGCTGGAGCCGCTGCCGCGACTGGAGGAGTTGCATCACCAGGACAAGTGCGACGATGATCGGGATGGCGATGGCGAGGAGCAGCCAAAGTCGCCGCACCGCGGGCCTGGCGCGTGGGACGTGCGCGGGACGCGGGCCGGCGACGGGGCGTGGCCTTCGGCGGAAAAGCGCCGCCAGCCAGCCCGCGACAACCGCGCCCCCCAGCGCCACATCCGAGAAAAACGCGCCGATGCCCCTGCGCAGCGCGCGGGCCAGGCCCAAGAGGGAGATGCCGCGTCGCGAGGGGCGCCTTGCCGCCACAGGTCGGCCTGTGGGCACCGGTTGCGGCGCTTCTTCGGGCGCGGGGGCCACAGGCTCCGGATAGACCTCGGCCTCGGCGGGTGGGAGCGGCGCCAGGGCCTCCGCGGCGGCTTCCCAATCGGTGACGAGCGCCTCTTCCTCCACCGCGGACGGCGCGGCCTCGCCCACTTCCGCCTCCACGGGCGCTTCCTCCACGACCGGGGGCGGTGCGGCTTCCGCAGCGGGAGCAGGCGGCGCGGGCGCGGCGGGACGCTCGCCTTTGGCGTGGATCAGGATCACCATGCAGGCCACCTCGGCGTCGCCGCACAGGCGCACCATGTTGTAGAGCGCGTCGTCAATGGACTGGAACAGGACCGCATGCTCCACGTCCTTCGTCGCCACCGCATGCGCTAGAGAGGTGGTCCCAAGCACCAGGGCGTCCCCGGGCTGCACCGAGGCGTGGAAGAGGTTCGCGTGGACGGTGGGGTGGACGCCGAGGGGCGCAGGGTACAGCCGTTCGGGAGGACCGGGGAGCGGCCTCTCCAGCCACGGCGAGGATTCGGGGAAGCGGCGCAGCGCCCCCTTCTGCCCCAGGTAAACGACGGCTGGCCCCGCCTGCCCGATGTACACGTCCTGGCCCATGTGGAACACGCAGGTAACGCCCCCGATGAGGCGCTCTTCGGGGAGAAGCGCGGCGTTGGCGTGCGCCAGGAGCGCGTTGGCTTCCTGGATGGCTTCCTGAAGGCGCGCGGTGATGCTCCCAGGGTGGCGGAAATAGGCGTCGCTGATGGCCTGGAGGAGTTCCTCGTACATCTCCTCCTCGCCCAGGGACCGGCCGACCAGTTCCACGGCGATGGCCAGTTGGCCCGCCTCGCGGCTTTGAGGATCCAGCGGCCCGCGCGTTACCAGTAGGTTCGGGGCTTCGTCCTGGACGGCGCCGTCCACGATGCTGAACAGGCCCACAGTTGAGGTGAGGTCCACGGCCATATTTCCGCCTCCTCCATCATCGCGAGTGATGCGAGGCAATCCCGCGCCTGCGCGGAGATGGCTTCGCCCCCACGACGGTGGGCGCCAACAAACTTCGGACCCGAATCCGCATCCGCATCCGCGGAAACCCGTTCCTGTTTCGCCCTACGATACCTGGTGCAATCCCTGTGCCCCGCTCGCGCACCGCGACTCAATCCTGTTGCGAGGCTGCCTGATTCAGGATTTCGCTCCCCTTCTGCAGCAGTCGGTCAAAACGCTCCTTGGGCTCGCCCCTCTGCTCCAGGTAGCGGGCGAGAATCTCCACCGGCGTCAGTTGCTCCAGCGCGCCGACGCCCAGGCGGGTCCGAACCTGGCGCTCCCGCTCAATGTTCACGGCGGCCACGTAGAACGCATCGGCCAGCGCCTCATTCAGGGCCTTCTGGTCCAGGCGTAGGGCCTGATCCTCGCGCGCGCGGATGAAGACGCGGACGATGGCGTCTCGGGTTCTGGCCCGCGCGATGGCGTTCAGCGCCTCTTGGGTGGGGTCGTCGCCCTGGATGTCCACGCTCACGGTTACCATGCGGCGCGCGGGTACGGCGTGAAACTCAAAGCGGGCGCGGCCCTTCTCCACCTCGGCCACGACGAATCCCTTGTCCTCTTTCTCCTCGCCGAAGTCCACGCGTTCCAGGCTCCCCGCGTACACGACCGGCGGGTACTCGCGCAGCACCTGATGCTTGTGGATGTGGCCCAGCGCGACGTAGTCAAACACCGGGTCTGCGATGTCGCCCGCGGGCAGGATCAAATCCTGGCCCAGCATGATGTTGCGCTCCGAGCCGAACGAAGCGCCCTGGATGCTGGCATGGGCCGCCAGAATCGCGGGAACGTCCGGGGACAGGGCCTGCTTCTCCTGGTTCAGGAACGTGAGGATGGCCCCGATGAGCATCTCGTCCGCTTCCCTGACCGACTTTCCCCGCGTGGCATCTTTGGTGAGGTAGCGGCTGCGCAGGACCCAGGGGAGCGTAACGACCTGCACGGGGCCGGCCTTCGTGTCTATGCGGAGCGTCTCAATGGTGCGGCCCACGTACACATTGTCAGCGCTGAACGTGGTGAACACATCCAACGTGCTGGCGCGGCCTTCGGCGGGGGCCAGGTCGTGGTTGCCCACCACCAGGACCACCGGAATGCCCGCCCGCGCCAGTTTCAGGATGCGGGTGTTGAACTCGCGCTGGTAGGTGGGGTTGGGGTCGCGGGTCTTGTAGGCGTCGCCCGCGAAGACGACCAGGTGGACGTCGCCGGCCAGCGCGTAGTCCACCATCGCGTCCAGCGCGGCCAGGAAATCCACCACACGGCTGGGCAGGCCCGTCGTCGCGTCCATGCGGCCGTAGGCTTCGGTCCCCAGGTGAAAGTCCGCAAAATGCACAAGGCGTATCATCTCACTCCCACTCTATGGTTGCCGGCGGCTTGCTGGAAATGTCGTACACGACGCGGTTGACGCCGGGGACTTCGTTCACGATGCGGTTGGAAATCCGCGCCAGGACCGTGTAGGGCAGGCGCGCCCAGTCGGCCGTCATGCCGTCCACGCTGGACACGGCGCGCACGGCCACGGTGTTGAGGTAGGTGCGGCCGTCGCCCATGACGCCCACGGAGCGCACGGGCGTTAGGACGGCGAAGTACTGCCAGACCTCGCGGGCCAGCCCTGCCGACTCAATCTCCTCGCGCACGATGGCATCGGCCTTGCGCAGGGTCGCCAGCCGCTCGGCGGTTACCTCGCCGATGATGCGCACGGCCAGCCCCGGCCCCGGGAACGGCTGGCGATGCACGATCTCCGGCGGCAACCCCAGCGCCAGCCCCACCTCGCGCACCTCGTCCTTGAACAGGTACTTGAGCGGCTCCACGAGTTCAAATCGCAGGTCGGCAGGAAGCCCGCCCACGTTGTGATGGGTCTTGATGCGGGCGGCGGCTTTGGTGTCTCGCGTCGTGCTCTCAATAACATCCGGGTACAGCGTGCCCTGGAGCAGGAACCGCGCGTGCCCGATCTTGGCCGCCTCGTCCTCAAACACGCGGATGAACGTCTCGCCGATGATGCGGCGCTTCGCTTCGGGGTCCGCCACGCCCGACAGCGCCGCGAGGAACCGCGCCGAGGCGTCCACGGCGATGATGTTCAGCCCCACCTGCTGGCGCAACTGGCGCAGGATGGCCTCGGCCTCGCCTTCGCGCAGCAGGCCGTGATCCACGAAAATGCACGTCAGGCGGTCGCCGACGGCCCGCTGGACCAGCGTGGCCGCCACCGTGGAGTCCACGCCCCCCGACAGCGCCCCGATGACGCGCTCGTCGCCCACCTGCCGGCGGATGGATTCCACCGCAGACGCGATGAACGATTCCGGCGTCCACGTGCCCAGGCACCCGCATACGCCGTACAAGAAGTTGCGGATGATGTCCTTGCCCAGCGGCGTGTGGACGACCTCCGGGTGGAATTGCACGCCGTAGATGCGGCGCTCTGCATGGCCCATGGCGGCGATGGGCGAGTTGTCGGTGGACGCCAGCGCCTGGAATCCGGGCGGGAGTTCGGTGATGGCGTCGCCGTGACTCATCCAAACCTGAAGGGAGAAAGGCAGCCCTTCCCACAGGGGCGACTCCAGGTCGTTGATGTACAGTTCGGCGGGGCCGTACTCGCGGCGGGCCGACGGGGCGACCTTGCCGCCCAGGGCGTGCGCCAGCAGTTGCATGCCGTAGCAGATGCCCAGCACCGGCAGGCCGCTGCGGAGCACGTAGGGCGGGAGTTGCGGCGCGCCTGGGTCGTACACGCTGGCCGGCCCGCCGGACAGGATAAACCCCACGGGCCGCAGGGCCATGACCTCATCCTCGGGCGCGTCGTGGGGCACGAGCACGGAGTACACATGCTGTTCGCGCACGCGGCGCACGATGAGTTGCGCGTACTGCGACCCGAAGTCCAGCACGACGATGGTTTCGCCGCTTCTCCCCTCTCCGGCATGGAGAGAGGCCGAGGATGCGGTTGGGTTCCCGCTGCTCACTGTCCCACCCCGTTGGCGAAGGTGATCTTACCGTTTTCCATGCTGGTGATGGTAACGAGCGCGTAGATGGGGACGCCGTAGCGCTCCAGCACAGCGCGCCCGCCCTCAAAGGTCTTCTCAATCACCGCGCCGATGCCCACCAGTTCCGCGCCCGCGTCCCGCACGATTTGGACGAGCGCATCTATGGTCTTGCCCGTGGCCAGGAAGTCGTCCACTATGAGGACGCGGTCGCCGGGGCCGAGGAATTCGGGCGACACCATCAGCGCCACCTCGTGCCCCTTGGTGTGCGACGGCGCCGTGCGCACGTAGATTTGCTCGGGCATGGTGATGGGCTTGGTCTTGCGGGCGTAGACGATGGGGACGCCCAGGGCCAGGGCGGTCATCAGGGCGGGGGCGATGCCCGAAATCTCGGCGGTGAGGACTTTGGTAACGCCTTGGTCGACGAAACGCCGGGCCAGCGCCTGCCCCGCCTGGTACATCAGCGCGGCGTCCACTTGGTGGTTGACGAAACTGTCCACCTTCAGGATGCCGCGGCCCATGTTGCGACCTTCCGCCAGGATACGCGCTTTGAGGGATTCCATGGAGAACACCTCCCCGGAGTTTGGCCTATTGTAGCAGAATGCGGCGCGGCGCGCAAGGCGCGGGGCATCGGGTCGTGTACACATTTCGGTGGAAATCGGCCCCTTGCTCCGGCGGCCGCGGAAAGCCGCCTACGTGTCTGTAACCGCGAATGACGCCAATTCACGCGAATGGGCAACGGGGTGTAGCACTATTCTCCATTCGTGTGGATTCGTGTTATTCGTGGATGCCAACAGCCCGCGCGGGTTCAGCGGCGGGCGCAACATGGCCTGCCAATTGCCGCCGTGCTATAATGGGGCAGCGAACATCCGACAGCGGCCTTGCGCCGCAAGGGAGACATGCCATGACCCGAACGAAGATCGTGTGCACGCTGGGGCCGGCCACCGATGCGCCCGAGACGCTGCGCGGGATTCTGGCGGCAGGCGCGCGCGTCCTGCGCCTGAACTACTCGCACGGGACGCAGGCCCAGCAGGCGGCCCGCGCCGAGATGGCCCGCAGCATCGCCCGCGAACTCGGCATTCCCATCGGCATCCTTGCCGACCTGCAAGGGCCCAAGATGCGCATCGGCGACCTGGCGGGGGGAAGCGTCGTCCTGCGCGAAGGGACGACCCTCACGTTGACCGCGCGCCCTGTGCCGGGGAGCGAGCGGGAGATCCCCTTCGCCGAACCCGACGTTCTGGCCGACATCCGACCGGGCGCGCGCATCCTGCTGGACGACGGCCTGCTGGAACTGCGGGCGGTGGGGACGGACGGCGCCGACGTGGTGGCCGAGGTGGTCGTGGGCGGGGAACTGTCCTCGCGCAAGGGGGTTACGCTGCCCGACACCGAGGTGCGCATGGCGTCCATGACGGACAAGGACAGAGGGGATGCCCGCGCGGCCGTGGCTGCGGGCGCCGACTTCATCGCGCTGTCGTTTGTGCGGTCGCCCGAGCACGTGGCAGACCTGCGCCGACTCCTGCGGAGCCTGGGCGCCGAGGATACGCCCATCATCGCCAAGATTGAGAAGCGCGAGGCGCTGGAACGCTTCCCGGAAATCCTGGAGGCCGCCGACGGCATCATGGTGGCGCGCGGCGACCTGGGAGTAGAGATCCCGCCCGAGGACGTGCCCATCCATCAGAAAGCCATCGTGAGGCAGTGCAACACGGTGGGCAAGCCGGTGATCATTGCCACGCAGATGCTCCAGTCCATGATAGACAACCCGCGTCCCACCCGCGCCGAGGCCAGCGACGTGGCCAACGCCATCCTGGACGGGGCCGACGCGATCATGCTGTCGGGCGAGACGGCGGTGGGGCGCTATCCGGTGGAGAGCGTGGCGATGATGGGCAAGATCGCGCGGGCCACCGAGGCGCATTTCCCCTACGGGGCGCGCTTGCGGGAAGCCGCCGACGCCCGCGCCGCGAGCATCACCGACGCCATCAGCCAGGCGACGTGCGAAATCGCCCAGGAGTTGGGCGCGACGGCGATTCTGGCGTCCACGCGCTCGGGCCACACGGCGCGCATGGTGGCCAAGTACCGTCCGGCGACGCCCATCCTCGCGCCGACGCCTGACCCCAAGGTGGCGGCGCGCCTGTCGCTGGTCTGGGGCGTGGAGCCGCTCCTGGTGCCGCAGTTTGACACCACCGACGAGATGATCGCCAAGGCGGTGGACGCGGCCAGGGGCCAGGGGCTGGTACGCGCGGGCGATGTGGTGATCATCACCGCCGGCGTGCCCATCGGCGGCCCAGGGCGCACCAACATGCTGAAGGTGCACGTGGTGGAGCAGGCGGGATAGCCGCGGGGTATCGGCTACTGGGTATCCTCCGCGCCCGCCGGTGCCTCGCCGGCCGGGACGGGGATGGGCGGCGCGATCTGGGACGTGCCGCAGTAGGGGCAGATGTTCCATTTCAGGTGCAGCAGCCGCCCGCAGTGGACGCAGGGCTTGCGCAGCTTGGTGTGGCAGTTGGGGCAGACCATGTAGTCGGGCTGGATGGGTTGCTTGCAGCCCGGGCACGCCTGCTTCTCCTCAATGTCCTGCAAGAGCGCCTCTTCTTCCAGCGCCCGCTCGTAGGCTTCGGCCAGGGTCTCCTTGGGGCGCAGGATGAGGTAAATGACGAGGCCCGGCACGTTGAACAGCAGGACGATGAGCGCAGCCAGGATGTGCGCGAAAACGTCCCGCGAACGCGAGCGGATGTCGCGATATGTCCACACGACCAGGCTCAGGGTGAATGCCACGAAAAAGCCGCTGATCACGGCGACGAGAATCTGCACGATGGTGATGAGGTTTGTCATCAGATTGGACATGTCAGGGATTCTTCCTCCTGCCGGAACGCTTCACGGGGCGCATTATAGCATCCTTTGGCGAAGTTGTCATTTTCGGGGCGGCGGCCGCGGTTCCATCGTGCAGTGCGCCGGCTACGCGCTTGTAGGCCACTCGCACCCGACGAAGTACGCTTCCGCCGCATCATGCCGCTGGGCGATTCGGCTCTGTCTTGTGTTGGCAACCAGGGTGCGACGCGCTTTCGGGGCCGGCGTGGGGGCCTCCAAACCCTTGATTCGCGGGCGAGGGGTGTGGTATAATGATTGTGGCTGGCATACGGCAGGTGGCCTGCCGGGGAGGTTTGCGCGATGACAAGGGACGACATTTTGCGCGCACTGGCACGATTTCGGGACACGAGACGGGATGAATATGGCATCGTGCGCATTGGTGTCTTCGGCTCGGTCGCCAGAGGCGAATTCACCGAGACCAGCGACGTGGACGTGGTGGTGGAACTTGCCCATCCGGACTTGCTCCTCCTCGTGGGCATCAAGCAGGAACTGGAGGAACTGCTGCACCGCCCCGTGGACGTGGTACGGCATCGGGAGCGGATGAACCCGCACCTCAAGGAGCGGATTCAGAAGGAAGCTGTATATGTATGACGTAGCGGTGGTCGGGGATGTCCTCCGCGAGATACTGGCTGCCATACGAACGGTGGCCAAGCGATTTGCGCCGGTACGCTCGGTTGACGATTTTGTGCAGTCCGAGGCAGGATTGGAGAAACTGGACGCCATCTGCATGCAGTTGATCGCCATCGGGGAGAGCATCAAGCGCCTTGACAAGATCACCGGAGGCACGCTGCTGCCTCGGTACCCGCAAGTGGAGTGGAAGCGCGTCATGGGCATGCGGGACGTGCTAACGCATCACTACTTTGACCTGGATGCCGAGGTGGTGTACTCCGTCTGTGCGCACCACATCGGTACGTTGGAGCAGACGGTCGCCCAGATGCTTGCGGACTTGGACAACCCCTAGGGCGGCCAACCCCGGTGGGAGTTGCTGTTTGACGTTACCTTCTGGCCCGTGTACGCCTACTGGAACACCTACCACTTCGGCTCGCACCTGTTTTCTAACCGCGGAGAGCGCCGAGGACGCGGAGATTTCAAGGCAAATCTCCGTGGTCTCTGCGCGCTCCGCGGTGAATCCGAGTTCGTAGGGCGGCTTTCCATAGCCGCCGGAGGCAGAGGGCAGGTATGGAACCTGCCCTACGGCCTCGCGCCTGCCATAGAGTTCGTAGGGTGGCTTTCCATAGCCGCCGAAGGCAGAGGGCAGGTATGGAAACCCGCCCTACGGCCTGCGCTCTCCGCGGTGACTGCGAGTTCGGAGGGCGTATTTCCAAAGCCGCCGCAGACAGTGGGCAGGTAAGGAA